>DAOPZB010000016.1:0-15226 GCA_035353195.1 Methanothrix sp.
GTCGAGTATTCTCCTTCAAGGAGCTGGAAAGCGAAGACGACCTGGTGGAGGCCATGACCAATCACAAGTGGCCCAAATGCTACGGCTTCAATTATGGAAAGCACCTCTACCTGGGCGACTCCGACAGCGAGGCCAGCCCTGAGTATGCCGTCATGACCATCGACAAGACTGAGGGCCACCACGGCGTGCACGGTCGCGAAGTGGGACGCATTGCCCCCCTGGGAAAACCCGCAGAAGAGGTGCGAAAATTCATAAGGGATATGGAAGCCGGCCGTTACAGCAGCGAGAAGCCCGTCTTCGCTCAGGTCGAGCCCATCTGGCACCATAGCTGCCAGTTCTGCCGTCTCCAGGAGGACGAGTAATCATCTAATTTTTTCAATGGCGTATTAGAAGGAAAGATAAAGGACAAAAGACTGGGACTGGGCAATAGCCCTCATTTTCAAATAAAAATAACCAATGGCGACAGATTCCGCATCGCCGTGAACGTCAAATCCCAGGATGAGCCTTCCACTGTTCTCTACTATCTGGACGAAGACTTCCTGCACCCCATGCTGAATAAACTGGAGGCCCTCCCTCTAGGATTTACAGAGCTGGAGAGCAAACCGGGGGGCACAGCCTTGGACTTCATCCGGGGAAATCTCTTCGACACGGCCAGGATGAAGCTTCTTTCCCACATCGTGCCCGGTCCTGACAATGATCTGAACGAAATGCTGCAAAAGCATGTTAACAGAAGCATGGCCATGCAGTCCAGCCTGGTCTATGCCTTCGGCCAGAGATGGGGGCCGGAGCCGAACAAGCCGGACGACTTCTTCGACTTCCTCGGAAACGGCATTCACGACATTCACATGAACCAGGGCAACTCCGATAATTGGAAGAACGATGACGGCATATATCAGGACGGTGGCCTGATATTCCATTTCCCGGATGAGAAACGCTGGGTTGCCCTATTCCTGGCCTTCCAGTCCCAGTGCTTCCATACCGATGACGCCCACGGCCATAGGATTGCCGAAGCCTGCGACGCTCCTGCCGACGACGGTCGGGTGCGCATAGTGGCCGCCCTGGTCAACCCCCTGGGTGCCGACAAGGGATTGGAGAGCATAACCATCCTCAACGTCACACCCAAGCCCATAGACCTGAAAGGCTGGACTATTGCGGATAAGAACAAGAAAAAGATGCCTCTATCCGTATCTCTCAAAGCCGGCCAGGCCTCTACCATAAAGATAAAGGCGGGCGAAATCGATCTTCCCAACGAGGGCGGAATCATAAGCCTGCTGGACAAAAAGGGCTTGAAGGTGCACGGAGTGAGCTACACCGCCAAAGATGCAGCTCAAGAGGGCTGGACCATAGTATTCTGAGGCAGGGGAGACGTGCTGAGCCCGCGACGTGCTGCCTTTTCCAGGGCGTTTTCCTCCTTTTTTAGATAAAAATCCGGCTGATTGCCCTCCCATCTGGATAAAATTAATATAATGGTATTAAGTATAACAATATCCTGAATAGCATTCTGTAATGTCGGCAATACGGAGGGAATAAAATGGCAGAGACAAGAAACTTCGCCTTAAGGGACGAAAAGGGAAACGAAATCGGAGTCTTCACAGGAAAACAACCGAGACAAGCGGCACTCAAGGCAGCCAACCGGGGAATAACTGACATCAGGCTCAGAGAGCGGGGCACCAAGAAGGTACACCTGTTCAGCGGGGAGAGGGTTCAGGTGACCAAGCCCAAGGGCGCGCCTGCCTGGATGCCTGACAAGATCTGGAAGCCGAAGGTCAAGAAGGTGGGCGTGGAGAAGCTGGAAGACATTTAGAATTTGGGGTCCGGGATCGTAGGCATTTTTTTTCTTTTCGTCTGCTTTCTTTCGAATTCTACCCATTCCGGCCAAAGGTTATTTCTTTTCACCTGCCCCAACTGCATTCGGTGTTTCTCATGGAGGTACTCTGGCTCAAAGAAGAAGAGGTAATGTCCCTCTTGACCATGGATGAGGCCATATCAGCCGTGCAGAAGGCGTTTCACGATCACGGAATGGGCCAGGTGCAGATGCCGCCCAAATCCTATCTGAACTTTTCCAAGTACGGAGGCGACTTGCGAACCATGCCCGCCTATCTGATGGAGCAGGACCTGGCCGGGGTCAAAATCGTCAATGTCCATACTGCAAATCCGGAAAAAGGCCTTCCAACCGTCATGGCTCTCGTCATCCTCAATTCACCCCAAACAGGAGAGCCTCTGGCGGCCATGGGGGGCACATCTCTGACCGCCATGCGCACGGGAGCCGCCGGGGCAGTGGCCGCAAAGGCCCTGGCCAGGAGGAATTCCCGCATCGTGGGCATGATCGGCGCGGGAGTGCAGGCCAGAACGCAGCTTTTAGGGCTGTCCCGCTGCTTTGAGATCGATCGGGTGCTGATATTCGACAGCCTGGAGAGCCGCTCCCTGTCCCTGAAAGAGGAGATCCGGAGATTTCTGGACTGCGACTGCAAAATCGTCCCCACGGGCCGGCAGGCCTGCCGCTCTGATATCCTGGTCACGACCACTCCCACCCGCCATCCGGTGGTGGAGGACTCCTGGATCTCCCCCGGCACGCACATCAATGCCATCGGAGCCGACGCAGCGGGAAAGCAGGAGCTTGCATCTTCACTCACATTGAGGGCCAAGGTCGTGGTGGATGACATGGCCCAGGCGGTTCACTCCGGGGAGGTGAATGTCCCCATCTCCCAGGGATTGCTCCATCCGGAGAGCATCCACGCCCAGCTCGGTGAGATCCTGACCGGCAAAAAGCCGGGCCGCACAGATGAGGATGAGATCACCATCTTCGACTCCACAGGTCTCGCCATCCAGGATGTGGCCGTAGGCCATGCCGTCTACAGAAAAGCCCTCTCTCAAGGGTTGGGGCTGAGACTGCTGCTCTGATGCAGCCCCGCGTAGCCATGTAGCCGCAATCTATATCAATTTTGACATAAACGAGGGCCTGGTTACTATGGCAAAAGATAAAAAGATGAGCAAGGGTCCAAAAGATCGCAACAGCAATTACCAGATGAAGAATGGAAATGCCGTCTCCAAGAAAAAGGAGAAGAAGCCAGGGACAGCAGCTCCCGCCCAGGCCGCGCCCTCTTCCGGGCAGAAGCCCGCCGCACCCGCCAGGGCCGAGCAGCCGGGGGGTCTATTATCCGGCATCTCCAGCAGCATCTCCAGCGCCACGAGCAGCATAAGCAAGATGTTCAAACACTGATCAAACCGAAATAGCAGAAACTGAAATAGAAATAGCAAAAAAATAAAAGCAGCAGTCCCCGGAGGCTAATAGGCCCCCGCCGGGCTCCCAATTTCTTTTTATCCCTGCTCTCTGGTTCTGCTCTGAAACTCCTGCTGCACATCGCATCCCAGCTTGCCGATGGCATCGGAACGGCACTGCCGGCAGTGCTTCATCTGCTTGATGATCTTGCCCAGCTCCTCCTGGATCTTCCGCTTCTCCTCGGGCGACGGGGGCTTGATGTGAGCGAATTTGTACTGGGGGATCAGGGGCATAACATTGTGGATGAAAACGCCCATGGACTTGATCTTCCTGGCGATGTCAAAGACATGACCATCGTTGATGCCGGGAATGAGAACTGTGTTGACCTTGATGATCTTCTTGAGCCTTACGGCTTCCTCTATGCCCCTGAGCTGATGGTCCCGTAGAAGCGTTGCCGCCTCCAGCCCTTCATACCTCTTTCCCTGGTAGTTCACATAGTCGTAGATCTGCTGGCCGATCTGGGGATCTATGGCATTCATGGTCACTGTGATGTTGCAGACACCCAGGCGATCCAGCTCCTCGATCCTGTCGGGAAGCAGCAGGCCGTTGGTGCTGATGCAAAGGATGATGCCCGGATACTTCTCCCCTACCAGGCGCATCGTCTCAAAGGTCTCCTCATTGGCCAGCGGCTCGCCCGGGCCGGCAATGGCGACCACCTTGATGTAATGGTACTTCTCCAGCACCTGGTCGACCCTCTCCAGGGCCTCTTGGGGAGCCAAAACCTGAGATGTCACCCCCGGTCGCGACTCATTCACACAGTCGAAGTCACGCACGCAATACTTACACTGAATATTGCATTTGGGGGCTACGGCCAGGTGCATTCGGCCAAAGGAGTGGCAGGCCTTCTCGCTAAAGCAGGGGTGCTGCTGAATCCTTCTAAGCTGCTCCGGATCGTATGGAACCTCGGTTCCACCGACATTGGCAACGGGAAAAGTCTCTGTGCTCATGATGGGCTCTCCGCTTATATCCTGGAGGTCAATATAAAGCAACATATCTAAAAGACTTGCGTGCCGAAGCAGCCGGAAAGGGTAGCTGGATAAAGTACTTTAAGGGGGCAGGCCAAAGCCAAATTGTATGCCCGATAAGGACAAGCTTGTCATATGGCCATTATATTTCGATGCAGAGCGCTCCCGAAAGGATGGGAGGATGGTCCCTCTTCAGGATGCCGTCAGCAATCCCAGCCTGGATATGATCATCACCGCCGCCATCAAATCAGGATTCAAGCCGGAGATCGAACGGGAGAGAAAGCATCCCAAGACATGGCACCTGGAGGACGGGTCCGGCAGGATCCTGCTGGCAAAGAAGGGCAGCAAATCGGCGGCTTTGAAGAGGATCGCCGGATCGCTGAAGATGAAGTACAAGAAGAAAGGGCGCTAGATTATAATGCATCAGAGATTTGGTCCCATGAATACCATGATAAGAAGGTTGGTTCTCGATGTCTTGAAGCCGCATGTCCCCACCATTTTGGACCTGGCCACGGCTTTGGCCAAGGTGAGCGGCGTGTCCGGTGTCAATCTCAGCCTGGATGAGGTCGACCAGCAGACGGAGTCGGTCAAAGCCACGATACAGGGGGAGAACATCGATTTCGAGGGCGTGGAAGAGGTAATAAAAAACTTCGGGGCGGCAGTGCACAGCATCGACGAAGTTGTGGTGGGAAAGGAGATAGTCAAGGAGTTTGAGACCCTCCAGGAGAGATGATGAATAGGATCGTCGAGCCATGGGAGTGCTAAGATATGATCGACCTGCATACCCATACCACATTCAGCGATGGGGAGCTTATCCCCTCGGAACTGGTGCGCCGGGCGGAGAGCATGGGATACACCGCCCTGGGCATCACAGATCACGTGGACTACACCAACATCGAGCACGTCTTGAGCTCTATCAGCAAGATAAAGTATCTGGAGGATGTGCTGGATATGCGCATTCTGGTGGGGGCGGAGCTAACCCACGTCCATCCCGCCAAGATCGGACCTCTGGCCGACTTTGCCAGGAAGCTGGGGGCGGAGATCGTGGTGGTGCACGGCGAGACACCCGTGGAGCCGGTCCGGCCGGGCACCAACCTGGCAGCCTTGCAGGCGGATGTGGATATCCTGGCCCATCCCGGCTTCATCACTGCCGAAGAGGCGGAGCTGGCAAGGGACAACGACATCTGTCTGGAGATCACATCCCGCTCCGGACACAATATCACCAACGGCCATGTGGTGCGCATGGCCAAGCTGGCGGGAGCGAAGATGGTGGTGGACACGGACAGCCACGCCCCGCGGGACCTCATCAGCACCAACCGGGCCATAGAGATCGCCATGGGAGCCGGCCTGGAGAGGCATGAGGCGGCGGCCATAGTGGAGAGCCATGCATTGATCAACGACAGATGGGGCAGATAGGGGTTGAATCAATAGACATCATCGCCGTCGATATCTCCGGCCGGCATAAAGTGCAGGGCCGCTACGAGATGGTCTGCGCTGCCGTCTCCCTTCACGTCTCCCCCGTTTTTATTGAGAAGATCTATACAGTTCGGCTCCTGCCCCGCCTGGCCGACTCTCTGGACATCAACATGATCGCCGACTTCATCAGCGAGGCCTGCCTGTGCCTGCCCGGCACAATTGTGGCCGAGCCGGGGGACCTGTACAACCTGGAGATCTGGAGGGTAAAGAGCATCCTGGGCCGGGACTTCAAATATCCTGAGACCATAGCCGAGAGAGGAGCAGTGGAGATGGCCCATCACATATCGGTGGCGGGAAGGAGGTTGATTGTCAATGAGTGAAGAGAAGACTGCCGTCCTGCTCATGCGGGAGAGCCAGAATAAGCCGTCGGACCCCTACAAGATGAGAGAGCTGCGGGGACTGGCCCAGGCGGCGGGCTACTACATCAGAGCCGAAGTATCCCAGCGGAGGGGAAGGGACCACCGCTACCAGATAGGACGGGGAAAGATCGAAGAGGCCTTGTCCTTTTGTCCCGATAAGCTGATATTCTACAATCCCCTCAGCCCCGGCCAGGTCTACAACATCAGAAGCGAGTTTTCCGCGGCGGTCATCGACAGGTTCAATCTCATCCTGGAGATATTCGCCACCCGTGCCTCCAGCCGCGAGGCCAAGCTACAGGTGGAGCTGGCCCGCCTCAGCTACGACGCCCCCCAGGTCAAAAGCGCCCTCTCTATGAAAAAGCGAGGGGAGCAGCCCGGATTTCGCGGCTCCGGAGCTTATGAGCAGTCCATGTACCACGACATCCGGGGGAGGATGGCCAAGATTCGAGGGCAGCTACAGGAAGTGCAGAGCCAGGGCGAGGACCGGCGGAAGAAGAGGAGGGAGGAGGGCTTTGACCTGGTGGCCCTGGCCGGCTATACCAATGCCGGAAAATCCACACTTCTCAATGCCCTCACCGGCTCGGCCGTGATGGCTAAAGACCAGCCCTTCACCACCCTCACCCCCACCACCAGGGCCATGCCCATCTCAGGCCGGCGAACTCTTCTAACCGACACGGTGGGCTTCATAGACGACCTGCCCCACTTTCTCATCAAGGCCTTTCGCTCCACCCTCTCCGAGATCTCCGAGGCAGACCTGGTGCTGCTGGTGGCGGACATGAGCGATCCCCTGGAGCTGCTCAGGAAAAAGCTGGCCGCCTCTCATAAAGCCCTCTGGGACTGCGAAGTGAGGGCACCCATTGTGACCGTCCTCAACAAGTGCGACCGACTGGATGAGGCGGCAGCCGAGGAGAAGGCGGAGGGCATCAGAGATCTGGCACCCTGTCCGGTTATGGCCTCGGCCTCGACCGGTCTCGGCCTGGGCGTTTTGGAAGAGAGCATAATGCAGCGTCTAGAGCCGCTACAGGAGTACGAGATCAGCCTTCCCTACACATCCCAGGGCCTGTCCGAGCTGTCCCGGCTCTACAGGGCGACAGAGCTTCTGTCAGTGTCTTATGAGGAGAAGCTCATCGTGCGGCTCCGGGGCCGGGAGGAGACGGTGGCCAGGGCAGGCCTGGCCGGAGGCCGGCTGCTCTGATGGTTGCAGCTCAATTGATTGTTATTAAAATATAATAATTTTGTTGCTGAAATATATGTCCGAGATCATCCGAGAGCACTTCCAGCTCAAAGAGACCATTGTCACCATCTCCGCCAGGGAGGCGGGACACATCGATGCGGCCAAGCAGGCCATCCGCGTCCAGCGCTCCTATCTTGAGCAGTATATCCGGAGCGACCCCTTCTTCCAGGTCACCCTGGAGCCCTACGATCTGCCGCGGCAGTCTCCCCGGATCGTGAGAATCATGGCCGAGAGGAGCGCAGCCTTCGGCATCGGCCCCATGGCGGCTGTGGCCGGAGCCATAGCCGGATTTGCCGTGAAGGCCATGACGGACGAGGGCGCCACCTACGCCGTGGTCGACAACGGCGGAGACATCTGCATTTTAAACGACCAGCCTCTTTTGGTGGGAATCTATGCCGGCCCCTCTCCCATATGCGATCTGGCCTTTGAGATCCCTGCCCGGACGGAGCCCCTGGGAATCTGCACCAGCTCCGGGACGGTTGGGCCGTCCATATCCTTCGGCTTCGCCGATGCGGCGGTGGCGGTCTCCCAGGATATGGCGCTGGCAGATGCAGCGGCCACGGCTCTGGGAAACGCCGTGAGCGCCACAGGGCCCCTTGAGGATTGCTTTTCCGCCGTGGATCGACCGGGAATAGAGGGCGCTTTAGTCATACGGGGCGACAGGCTGGCCATGTGGAAGAAGCTGCCGCCACTCTTGCGCGCCCATGTGGGGGCGGAGAGGATCACCAGGGGATAAGACAGTGAGATATAAGTGAGATGAATGAATATTTCATCAAATCCATAGAGAGGTCAAGAGAATGATGAGACGCAATATCAGACAGAAGAGGCCTTTTCACGTCATGATCATCCCCACCATGGGCTGTCCATCCAAATGCGCTTACTGCTGGAGCTCGGAGGTCGGCTCGCCCATCATGAGCACAGATACGGTCAAGGATATTGTGGCCTGGCTGAAGGAATTCAGGAACGATCCGGTCACATTCACATTTCACGGAGGCGAGCCCCTGCTCGCGGGAGCCGATTTCTACAGGCAGGCGCTGCCCCGGCTCTCCGGAGAGCTGACCCACCTGGAGCCCAACTTCGCCCTGCAGACCAACCTCTGGAGGATGACGCCTGAGCTGGCCGACGTGCTGGCCGAGTACAGCATCCCCATCGGCTCCAGCCTGGACGGGCCAGAGCAGCTTAACGACCTGCAGAGGTCGGAGGGCTACTTCGAAAAGACCATGAGGGGCTATGAGCTGGCCAAGAGCCGGGGTCTGTCCGTCCAGTTCATCTGCACATTCACCTCCTATTCGGTCCAGTTCCGGGAGGACATCTTCAACTTCTTCCTCGATAACGGCCTGACCATGAAGCTTCACCCCGCTCTCCCCTCACTGAAAAGCGACGAGCCGGACAAATGGGCCCTCTCCCCGGAGAAATATGGCGATCTACTGGTCTATCTGCTGGACAGGTACCTGGAGAACATGGAAAAAATTGAGGTCAGGAACATCAACGACTACGCCCGTTGCGTCTTCACCGGTAGAGGGACGGTCTGCACCTTTGTAGACTGCATGGAGAACACCTTTGCCGTGGGGCCGGATGGAAGCATCTATCCTTGCTATCGATTTGTCGGCATGCCGGAGTATGTCATGGGCCATGTTCGCGACCGACCCAGCCAAAAGGATCTGGCCGAATCTGCGGCCGGCCAGCGTATGCGTCGCTTCAAAGAGCATGTGGACAGAGAGTGCAAAGGCTGCAAGCACATCCGCTACTGCCGGGGAGGCTGTCCCTACAATGCCATGGCCCCCAGCGACGGCGAGATCAAAGGCGTCGACCCCCACTGCCAGGCATACAAGAGGATCTTCGACGAGATCTCCGATCGATTCAACAGGGAGATGATGGGCTCCTTCGGCCTGGAGATGGGAGCATGTCCGGCAAAAAGCGATCAAGCTGCTGGCAGCCGCCCGGCCATCATGCCCCTGGTCCAAAAGCTGGCCTCGAATTAACCCGGAAGAGATCCGGATTCAAAATGGCCGCACGAAGATAGCCGGAAAAGAAAAAAAAGGGTTCTATCCCATTTTTTCAGTTCATCTGGTGCATCTTGTAAGGAGTCTGGTCAAAGGTCTGAACTGGTGAGGACGGAGACCAGGTGTCTTTCAGGAAATCGTAAATGCTCTCTCCGGTCCAGGCTACTGTCATGTCCTTGCCGGCAGCAGCGGCGCTGTAGGTAGGAGACTGGATAGAGGGAGAGGTGTAATTGTCATTGAGGAAGTCGTAAATGGAATAGGTGGAGCTCTTCTGGGTGGTGTTGTTTCTGGTCATGTTCTTGAGGGTGCCGACGGCCTGGCTTGCCAGGGGAGCTGCAAAGGGTGTTGGTGTCCAGCTATCGTTGAGGAAGGCGGCCATGGAAGCTGTGGTGTAAAGAGCGTCTTGAGCCGGCGAGGCCATAGCGGCTGATTCATCCTTTAAAACAGGAGATGCAGGTTCGGCGGTAGCGGCAGGCAAAAGCCCACCCAAAGCCACCAGAGCAATCAATACAAGTATAATATGTCTCATGGTGTCTGCATTATCCCTCAGGTATCCATAAAGCTTTCCGTCGGTTCAGGCGCCGGCGGAGCCGTCTTTGTCGTCCAAAAGGCCTTTCAGTTCAGAGGTTGTGGCTAAAAGGTGCTCGCTCAGGTATTTTGCCACCGCGGGATAATGCACCAGTCGGCAGTCGATGCAGCTCCAAAACCTCTTTCCCCTTTTGGTCCTGACAAACCTGCCAAGCTGCTCATCCTTGCAGGGGTAGAGGGGGCAGAAACAATGGGTACAGACCTGATCCTGAAAATGATGGCATGGATAATACGGACAATTGTCCCTGCCCGTGGCCTGCACCGGCCGGTCGGCTTCCGACCTCATCAGGCAGGGGTCATCCGTCACCAGGCCGTCTGCCCCCAGGCGGAGCAGCCAGGCCGCCTCCTCGGCGCTCTTTACCGTCCAGGGATAGACGGATATGCCCTGGCTGTGCGCCTCCTTGAAGAGCCTGGGATTAGCCCTTTTAGGAAAAATAGAGGATGCGTTTGCCCAGAGGGCCAGCTCCACCGGACGGACCGGCAGAGAGGATATGATGATGCCGGTCTTCAGATCGGATATCTCGGACAGCTCGCGCAGACTGGAATGATAAAATGAGGTGACAATGCAATCTCTGCCTCGCAGGGCCTCTGCCACCAGCCCCTCCAGCCCCTCCTCTTTCATCTCCACGACCACAGCCACTCCTAAATCCGCAGCCAGGTCCACCGCCTCTTTGAGGGAGGGGACGGCATTATCTCTCAGCTCCTCCGCCGATAGCTCCGCCACCCGCCCCCTGCCGCCCGTGGTCCGGTCGATGCTCTCGTCGTGCATCAGCACCAGCACCCCGTCGCGACTGAGGCGGACATCCATCTCGACATAATCGGCACGGCACTGTGCGGCTGCCCTAATGCCTTCGAGGCTATTTTCCGGGGCCAGTGCGGCGGCGGTCCGGTGGGCGATAACCTGAGCCATTGCCACTCCATTTGACCTGCAGAATATATTACCCTTTGGCTTTTAGCCTGCAAAGTATTATACTTCAAGAGGAGATCATTGCCATTGAATGGCTGAGAATCTTGAGAGGTTTTGCAACCTGAAGAGGGATATTGCAGAGATCAATATAGATCCCTTGCAACGGGGCGGGGTTCTGACGCCCCAGGCGCGCGCCGCTTTGCTGGAATGGGGAGACGGCTACTCGGTCTGCGACTTTTGCGAGGGCAGGCTCGATCACATCAAGAATCCCCCGGTAGAGGATTTTGTGCATACCGTCCTTCCCGACTTTCTGGGAACGGATGAGGTGCGAGTCACCCACGGAGCCAGGGAGGGAAAGTTTGCCGCCATGCATGCCCTCTGCGAGAAGGGCGACTGGGTGGTCATGGACGGACATGCCCATTACACCTCCATCCTGGCAGCAGAGAGGGCCGGCCTGAACATCGAGTACGCCAAATCGAGTGGAGCGCCGGGCTATGCCATATCGGCCGACGGTTATATTCAGGCCATTGAGCGGGCCTATGAGCACAAGGGAAATGTGAGCATGGCAGTTCTCACTTATCCGGACGGCAATTACGGAAACATCCCGCCGGCCAAGGAGATCTCCGAGGCCTGCCACGATTACGGAGTGCCGCTCCTGCTCAACGGGGCCTATGCCGTGGGAAGGATGCCTGTTTCCGCTCGCGATCTGGGCGCGGACATAATCGTAGCCAGCGGCCATAAGTCCATGGCTGCCTCAGGACCCGTGGGCCTTATCGGCGCCTCTTCAGAGTATGCCGGCCCATTGTTCCGCGTCTCAGTAGCCAAGAAGAACAAGGAGGTGGAGCTTTTGGGCTGCACCGTACGCGGCGCGCCTCTCATAACTCTGATGGCCTCCTTTTCGTCTGTGGTGGATCGCATCTCCCGCTGGCCGGAGGAGGTGGAGAAGGCCCGCTGGTTCTCGACGGAGATGGAGAGGATGGGGATGGTGCAGCAGGGAGACCGGCCCCATAACCACGACCTCATGTTCTTTTTGGCGGAAAACCTCTTTCAGATATCGCAGAGCGCCAAGAAGGGGCGCTACTTCCTCTACAGAGACCTGAAGGAGAGGGGCATCTGCGGAATAAAGCCCGGCCTCACCCGCCAGTTCAAGCTCTCCACATTCGGTCTGTCGAAAGAGGAGCTACAAAAGGTGCTGGCTGCCTTTCAGGACATCATCCAGTCTCACAGCAAAAGCGTTTAGCCGGGGATATCCCTGAGATATCCGGGAAGCTTTATCATGATCCTTGCAAAACAAGCAGAAATACAGGGGGAAGAATGACGAATACGAATCACGCGATGATGCCGGCCCTGGCTGTGATCGCCGGGGCGCTGATCTTTGCTTTTATCTCTCCTGCCGGGGCTCAGGCGTTAGGGGCCGAAAACACGACCTCCAGCCCATCCATAATCAACGATAGTGCCTATGACTGGTTCATGAAGGGCATGGACCTGTACTACCAGGAAGAATATAATGACTCATTGCAGGCCTACGACAGAGCGCTGGAGTTGGATCCAAACGACTACGAGGCCTGGAACAACCGGGGAATCGATCTGGGCATCATGGGGCGTTATGACGAGGCCATTGCATCCCTTGAGCAGGCGGTGGCTCTCAATGACACCTATGCCGAAGCCTGGTATAACCTGGGCGTGATATATGAGTTCAAAGGATACTACTATACCGCCGTTCAGGCCTACAAGAAGGCAACCCAGATCAATCCGGAATACCAGAAGGCCTGGGAACGGAGAAACGTCGGCACGGATGCGGTGATGGCCCGGTCGCTCTCCTGCGCCTGTACCGATCAGATAGCTCAGGTCTGAGAAGAATCGAAATGCTTAAATATGATACGTGTTAGCATGTTACATGTTAGCATTTAGGGATGGTAAGACTTGAGCGAGATTGGCAAGAGAGTTCGAATGGAAAGGATCATGGATCGAGACAGCGGAAATACTGTTATCATACCCCTGGACCACGGCATATCCGTCGGCCCCATACAGGGTTTGGTGGACCTGCCGGAGATGGTCAACAAGGTCGCCAGAGGCGGAGCCAATGCCGTTTTGCAGCAGAAGGGAATGGTCAGGCACGGCCACCGGGGCTACGGCAGAGATGTGGGCCTGATTGTGCACATGAGCGCCTCCACCTCCCTGGGACCAGATCCCAACAATAAAGTGCAGGTCTGTCTGGTGGAGGAGTGCCTGAAGATGGGAGCAGATGCCGTGTCGGTTCACATCAACATCGGCTCAGAGACCGAATCCGACCAGCTCTCCATTTTAGGGTGCGTCTCCGAACGCTGTGACTTCTGGGGCATGCCGCTGGTGGCCATGATGTACCCCCGGGGCAAATCCATAGCCAATCCCAATGATGTCGAGGTGGTGGCCCATGCCGCCCGGGCCGGTGCGGAGCTGGGGGCGGACATCATCAAGACCAACTACACCGGAGACCCGGATAGCTTTAAGCGGGTGGTCAATGGCTGCCCGGTGCCTGTGGTTATAGCCGGAGGCCCCAAGACAGAGACCGACATGCAGTTTCTGGAGATGATCGAGGGCGCATTGCAGGCCGGGGCGCGGGGAGTGGCCATCGGCAGAAATGTCTTCCAGCATAAGGATCCCGTGAAGATGACCCAGGCCATAGCCGCCATAGTAAACAAGGGCAAAACGGCCGACGAGGCCATTAAAATACTGGACTGAAAGAGCATAGCCAGAGAGCCATTTCACCACTCTGTGCCTCTGTGGTTAAAAACGTCGTTAGACACTGGTTACAGCTGAATGCCCACGGACTGTAACCACAGAGGCACAGAGCGCACAGAGGACTCACAGAGACGAACGTGTCAATAATCCACAGGAAATAGCGAAGAGCCAAATATCGAGAAGAAAAAAAGCGGAGGGAACTGCCCGCCCGGAAGAATTCATTTAATCCCGGCGGGCATGAGCCTTCCGCTTCAATAAAAATGCCCCGCCAAAAATTGCCAGCACGGAAAGAATGCCGGGCAAGGGCGACTTTTCGCTCTTATTTTTGGGGGATGCAGCCCCCTTGAAGCTGCTGGATTCGGCGGTCTTATTTCCGGCCCCATTGCTTGCGGCATCATCTGTGGAATTGAGGGGCAGGCCCAGCTCGGCAGCTCTGGCAAAGGCATCCTTCGCCTCATCATCGCGCTTTAGCATCTGCAGAGCTATGCCCCTGTTATTCCAGGCCCTGGCATATGCCGGGTCGATCTCAACTGCCCGGTCGTAGGATGAAACCGCCTCCTCGTACCTGCCCAGGGCGACGAGAGACTGCCCTCTGTTGTTCCAGGGCCAGGCGAAGGCCGGATTCTGCTTGATGGCTTCGTCATAGCTCTTCAGGGAGTCGTTGAATCTCAGTAAAGCGGCCTGGGATATGCCTTTATTGTTCCAGGCTAATGCATAGGCCGGATTGATATCGATGGCCTGGTCGAAGGACTGGATGGCGTTTTCGTAATCCTCCAGGAGATACTGCACCCAACCTTTGCTGTTCCAAACGGCGGCATTTTGGGAAGCGACCTTGAGGACGCGATCATAGGACTGCAGCGATTCATTGTAGTCCCCCAATGCCCTCTGTGAATTGGCCTTGCCGTACCAGGCATCGGCATAATCGGGACTGATTTTTATAGCCTGATCGAAGGCTGCAATGGACTTTTCATACTCCCCCTGATAGGCCAGTGCCAGGCCCTCATTATTCCAGCCCAGGGCAAATTTTGGATCGGAGGAGATGGCGCGATCATAATATGAAATCGCATCCTCTGGACGGCCCTGGATGTAGTATATCCACCCCATATTATTCAGGGCCTGGGCATAGCTCCCATCGATTGATACTGCTTTTTCGTAAGACCGGAACGATTCGTTGTACAGGCCCATATAAAAGAGGGCATCGCCTTTGAGATACCAGATCACCTTCTGTCCGGGGTCCATGTCCAGGCTGCGATTGTAATAATCTGCCGCCTCCTGCAAAGATCCGTTGACAAATGAGGCATTCCCTTTTAAAGACCAGTAGGAGCTGTTCTCCGCCACGATTTGAGCCCCCATGCCGGGAGAGATGATTTGAATGGAGAACAGAATCAGGCCAACCAAAATTATATATTTCACAATATACACCTTCATTAAGCTCTTGGATTGCTGAATCAGGATGAGGCTGAAAAATTAAAGGGCAAAAAAATTTATTGAGGCAGCAGAACTGCTGCTGCCTGCATTGCCCAGTCGATGAATCCATCCGGGAAGACGCCTATCCAGAACACAGCCAGCATGGTCAGAACCAGGGCGGCCACGTAGCCCTTCTGCTCTGCCACCTTGGGGCCGGCTGGGGCCTTCAGATACATGTAGCTGATGATCCTCAGATAGTACACCAGCGACAGAGCGCTGTTCAGAA
>DAOPZB010000017.1:0-15044 GCA_035353195.1 Methanothrix sp.
TCGAAGGGCCTGGCCCTGGCTGGGTTGCTTTCCCTGCTGCCGGCAAGGCGGCAAGACAATGTGGCGCATATCCATCCATGCCGGAAACGAGAGCGATCTGCCCGCGGGCATCATTCGCGAGGACATTGAGTATGGTACGAGAATGCCGCCTTTGTGAGTTCTTTGTGCGCTTTGTGCTCTTTGTGGTGAAAAAACGTCGTTAGCCACCGTTTATTGCCCACGATCTGCAACCATAAAGACAAAGACGCTGACGTCTCCGGCGTACCACTGCCCCACACCAAAAAAGATAATAGCACCGAGATCCAAGCCTTCATCATCCCAACATGGATTTCCGTGGAGGAATCAAATCGCAGACCGAATCAATTCAAGGCGCAATCGATGCTCATTGCCATCTGGACTTCTCCCAATTCAAAAAGGATCGCGACTCTGTGATCGACCGGGCCCTCAAGTCCGGCCTGGTCCGCATGATCAACTCCGGTGTGGACTATTCCAGCAATAGCAAGTCCATTGAACTGGCCGGGAAATACGACTTCTTTTCCGCCACCCTGGGGCTATCCCCCAATATTTTGCAGGATATCAGAGAGCCGGAGCTGCAGATGCTCCTCTCCCAGATGGAGAGCCTCTCCGGCAAAGCCGTGGGCATCGGCGAGGCGGGCCTGGACTACTACCACTGCAAAGATGCTCCCGGCAGGGAGAGGCAGGCTGCCGTCTTCAAGAAGGTCATCGACCTGGCCCAATCCGTGAGCCTGCCGCTGGTCATCCACTCCCGCGACGCCGAGCAGCAGGCTTTGAATATGGTCAAGCACCTGGACCGGGTGGTCTTCCACTGCTACAGCGGCTCGCTATCCACCATGAAGGAGGCAGTGGACAGAGGATACTATATCTCCCTGGCCACCAACCTCTGCCGCTCTGCCCATCACCAGATCCTGGCCAAGAATGTGCCATTAGACCGGCTGATGGTGGAGACCGATAGCCCCTTTCTCTCCCCCCGCCGGGGCAGAAATGAGCCGTCCTACGTCCTGGACTCCATCCGGCTCATCGCCAGGTTGAGGAGCCAGGAGCCCCAGGAGATAGCCCGAATAACTACCGAAAATACCAAAAGAATTTATAACATCCGCTGAAGAGACCAAGAGATCCCTTTAGATCTATCGAGATTTAAAATAGGCAGAACTAAACTCATTAAGAAAGGATCTACATGAACAGGATGCCAATACAGTTCGAGCATATCATGAGCTACCTCGGCTCCAAGAAGGAGAAGGGGAGAAAGAAGATAGGCCTGCTGGTGGACGGCCCCAATATGCTCAGAAAGGAGTTTCAGATGGATCTGGAGGAGATCCGCGACATCCTTAAAGACTACGGCGACATCAAGATGGGCAAGGTCTTTTTGAATCAGTATGCATCCGAGAAGCTGGTGGAGGCGGTGGAGAATCAGGGCTTTGAGCCGGTGATCTGCACCAGCGACGTGGACGTGAGGATGGCAGTGGAAGGCGTGGACATGATCTACAATCCGGTCATAGACACCCTGGCCCTGGTCACAAGGGATGCCGACCTCAAGCCGGTGCTCATGAAGGCTATGGAGCACGGCAAAGAGACCATCATCTTCGGCGCGGAGCCGGGATTTTCCGTAGCCCTCAAAAACTGCGCCGATTACGTCATAGTGCTCAGAGACGGACAGTATATTACGGAATGAACCAAGCAATTCGGGAATGTGGGAATGAATCGGATGGGATTTGGCCGCATTCCGCAAATGCCCGCCAACGGGGGATAAATTGAGTCCGGGAAGAATCGACCATAGACGCCGCAACGAATGGGGAGAGCCACAGTATCCGGCAGACGGCTGGCGTAGCCGCATACCTTCCGGACTGCCCGTCTCCGCATCAGGCATTATTCTATTGATATGCATAGTCGTGTTTCTCTTGAGCAATATCTTCGGCGAATATGTATACTACTATCTGACTCTAAACCCGCACTTCGTAATGCAAAGGCCCTGGACTCTCATCACCAACATGTTCGTGCATTTCGATTTCTTCCACCTATTCTTCAATATGTTCATACTGTTCTTCTTCGGTATGAACCTGGAAAGGCTGGTGGGAGAAAGGAAATTCCTGGAGATCTATATCCTATCCGGAATCGTGGCCGGCGCAGCCCAGATGCTGATGACGGGCGGATTCATCTTCGGAGCCAGCGGTGCCCTTTACGGAGTCATGGGCTGCCTGGCAATGATAGCTCCCCATATTCGCGTTCTGCTGTTCTATGTATTTCCCGTGGGCATTCGAGGCGCAGTCCTCATATTCGCCCTGATCGAATACATGAGCCTGGGAAGCATGGACGGCATAGGTCACATGGCTCATCTGGCAGGGATCCTGGTTGGGCTGGCCTATGGACAGGCCATGATGGGCCAGCCAAGATATTGACCTGATCAGGAGTCCTAATTTAAAATTAGAAGACTTGTGACGATGAGTTCAGTCTAATATCTGTTTCAGATTTGACATAATCGTCTATAATATCCATAAGGTTGCATCATGGATACATGGGATTGGAGAAATGCCGGATAGCCTTCATTGTTATGAGCATGCTGATCGTCTCAGTCTGCCCGGCAGAGAGCAGAGGGGATGATCTGGGTCGGGTGAATAAATTGATATCATCCTTTGAGGATATTCTCATCGACTCCCAGGATCTGGCTTTCTTCCTGGTAACGCATGGCTATCACGCCGTCCCCAAAAGCGGTTATGTGGAGATCAGGCTTGGAAATTCCATCTACAGACTCGTGCCCAACGGGAATAAGCCCGGTCTCTGCGACATCATGTAATAAGCTTTCCGGAGGAAAAAATGACGAAAAGAAGTAAGCAGGAGATCATAGCTCAGATCCTTGAGGTATGTCTGGAGAGATCCAGCAAGACCAGAATAGTGTATCAAGTCAACCTCAACTTCAGAACTATCAATCCCTACCTTCAGCTTCTCTTGAAGAACGAGCTGCTGGATATGGTTATAGAGGAGCAGAAGCTCTACAAGACCACAGCTAAGGGAGAAATTCTGCTGGAGAGCATAAAAAAAATAAATGAATCAATATCATATGAGTGAAAAAGGTGTGTATATCAGTACCATGACTTTTCTCATCTCTTCCATATTAATATCAAATTAGTCTTATTCGGATTTATCCCCCAGCGCATTTAGACCAATCTTTTTATATGTGATGATATCAATAATGAATGCAGCAAGAGGGGGATCGCAGATCATAATAGCAAAGGGATCGGTCGGCACCATAGTGGGCGAGACCAATCCACTGTCATTCAAGTTTCTCATAAATAAAGAGGTGGGCCGCGGAACCTACATCAAGGTCAAAGCCGACGGCAGGGAATGGACGCTGGCCCAGGTGGACGATATTAAGAGGTCCAACTCCGCCTACAGCGTGAGCCAGATCAATGATGCTGCAAGAAATTATGACTCCCGGGAGATGATGATCGCCGAAGCCAGGGTGATTGGGGTTGGTGGCGGCGGCAAGCTGCACCTTCCCACAAGCCCCGCCCGTCCCGGAGATCCGGTATTCATAGCCGATGAAAAGCTGATCAAAAACACCCTCGGCCTGGCCAAGGGCGATATGTACATCGGCATGTTGCAGGGCTACGACATCCGGGTGGAGCTGGATGCCAATACCCTGGTGCAGAAGCATTGCAGCGTCCTCGCTAAAACCGGATCGGGAAAGTCCTACACCGCAGCCGTGATCCTGGAGGAGCTGCTGGAGAGGAAGGTGGCACTGCTCATCATAGATCCCCACGGCGAGTATGCCTCGATGAAGGAGGCCAATAACGTCGGCGATTTCTCTCGATATAAGGTCAAGCCGCGCGGCTTTGATGTGACAATTTACACTCCGGGAGAGATGGCCATGAACCCCAGGGCCGACCGGCCCTTCCGCTTCAACGGCATGAGCCTCTCTGCCAGGGAGGTGTCGAGGATGATCCCCCACGAGAGCGCCAGCAGCGGTCAGCTCGGCCTGCTCTACGAGGCCATAGCCGCACTGCGGGCGGAGACCGATGCCTACACCCTGGAGGACATCATCGAGCAGGTGGTGCGGAGCAACTCCAAATCCAAATGGAACCTGGTGGGCCAGTTGGAGTCGCTGGTCGACCTGGGGCTATTCTCAGGGGCGGAGACGCCGGCTGAGGAGCTTCTCCGGCCGGGCAGGGCCGCGGTGATCGATATGACCGGCATTCTGCCTGAGCTGCAGTCCATGATCGTCTCCCGGCTCCTGACGGAGATCTTTGAGGCCAGAAAGCGCCGCCTCATCTCTCCCGGCATGGTCGTTGTCGAGGAGGCTCATAACTACATTCCGGAGAGGGGTACGGGCTCTGCCGCCTCCACCAATATCGTGAGGACCATAGCCGCCGAGGGCAGGAAATTCGGACTGGGGCTGATGGTCATCTCCCAGAGGCCGGCCAGGGTGGACAAGAACGTCATCTCCCAGTGCAACACCCAGATCATAATGAGGGTCACCAATCCCAATGACCTCAAAGCCCTATCCAAGGGGCTGGAGGGCATGACGACTGAACTGGAGGAGGAGATCAAAAGGCTTCCTCCCGGCGTTGCCATGCTGGTCAGCAATGAGATCGAGCGGCCCATCACAGTCAACGTCCGGCCCAGAAAGTCCAGGCACGGAGGCGTGAGCACTCAGATCGTGGTCAAGGATAAGGCGCCAAGCAAGCCCGCTCCCGGCAGGTCGGCAGCCGAGAGGGCCTTAGCCCAGCAGAAGATGCAGGGGGGGGGCAGCGCGTCACCGGGCATGTCCGCCAGCCCTCGCCGGCCTCCGGAGAAGAAGTCTGCCGGCAGCCTTCTCAAGAAGGTCTTCGGAACGAGGAGAGCCTGAATTGAGGACCTGATCCCGGATGATCGAGATCGACGGCTCTTTTGGCGAAGGCGGCGGCCAGATTGTGCGCACAGCCGTCTCTCTATCTGCCGTGACCGGCCGGCCGGTTCGCATTAGCAACATCAGACAGGGCCGGCCCAAACCTGGATTGGCCGCCCAGCATGTCCAGGCCATAACCACCCTGGCAGGCATCTGCCGGGCGGAGACATCCGGCGTCAATGTCGGCTCATCAACCGTCTCCTTCTCTCCGGGTGCCGTCCGAGGGGGAAGGCATGTGGTGGATATTGGGACCGCGGGCAGTGTTACCCTTCTCATGCAGTGCCTCCTGCCTGCACTGCTGCGGGCGGACGGCACGGCCACTCTGGAGGTCACGGGAGGCACAGATGTCAAATGGGCTCCCACGGTGGATTATTTTGCGTCTGTCTTTCTGCCGGCCCTGCGCTCCTTCGGAGCTATTGTGCGGCTCGATGAGCAGGCCATGCAGCGAGGCTACTATCCCCGGGGAGGAGGCAGGGTGTCCCTGCTGGTCGAGCCGGGCCATCTTGGGCCGGCCAGATTTTCTGGCGGGGGCCAGGAAGATGACCTGCCTGCGCGGGTGCGGGGCGTCTCCCACTGCTCCAATCTGCCGGAGCATGTGGCCACCCGCCAGGCAAAAGCCGCAGAGGAGGCTTTGCATGAGGCGGGTTATGAATCAGCCATCGACTGCCAGGTACTGCGCCTGCCTTCCACGGGAAGCGGCATCACCCTCTGGAGGGGTGGCATGGGGGCGAGCAGCCTGGGCGAGCGCGGCCTTCCTGCGGAGAAGGTGGGCCGGACGGCGGCGACCATGCTGATTGCAGAGCTGGCATCCCGCGCGTCAGTGGATGTGCACCTGGCCGACCAGCTCATAGTCTATCTGGCACTGGCCGGCGGGGAGCTTTCCGTGCGAGAGGTATCGCTTCATGCCAGCACCAACATCTGGACGGTGGGACACTTCCTGGACGCGGAGATCGAGATTCATGAAGATCGGGAGAGGGGGATATTTCGGATCGAGAGCAGAGTGCGGGATAGCTCTTCGAGAATGATTAATTATAACCTAATGATTTAACCACAAAGATCACAAAGCTCACAAAGGACGCACAAAGAACGGAGGTTCATTTTCATGGATACGGGCGACGGGAATTCATGACCGTTTCTCTGTGGCGGCAATCCTTTGGCAAGTGGCTATAACCAGTGGCTAACGACGTTTTTCACCACAGAGACACAGAGGAAACAGAGAATTCCAAAATCAAGAGCCATTATCCTCATATACTACATTCTCTCATTAAGCTCCCATGCTATGGGATTTGATCGGCTCAGGGGCTGCTGTTTTAACCATGTTCGGCTTCGTGCCCCAGATCCTCAAGATCCTGCGCACCAGGTCGGTTCAGGATGTGAGCCTGGTGATGCTGCTGCAGTTTTCCCTGGGCATATTCCTCTGGCTGCTCTACGGCCTGTACATCCGGGATAACATCCTGATAGTGGCCAATGCGGTCTCGTTTGTCACACTGGTCATTGCCGATGCCCTTTACTTCAAGTATAGAAATGGGTAATTATTCTATTTCCAGTTTTGCCCTGATCTTCCCCTGTAATCTCTCCAGGCAGCCCTTGGTACACTGCCGGTTGTCGCAGGGGGAGAAGTCCTTGGGGCTGCATCCGGCCAGCAGTTCCATTACCCTGTCCGCCAGTTCCCAGGCCTGCATATCCTCCAGCCTCTCCAGGAGGAGGGACGCCTGGGAGTTGAATGTCCGACATCTTCCGGGATCGGCAACGCTGCTCTCATGCAGGTCATACAGCCTCTGCAGCTCTTTTTCCAGGCTTATCCAGGCTTCTTTATCCATGCTTCCCTCATTCCATGATCCTGCTGCCCATCCGAGTACATCAGGACAGGATGGCTTTCGGCCTGACCCATCCGGCAGGGATGGGCAAAAATGTTTTTTCTGGAATTATTGACCGGCTAAGAAGAAAAGAGCGGTGAGATAATGGCTGCCATTCATCCGCTCTCCGTCTGAAATTTCGCCTGCCCTATCTATTCCTCATCGATCTCGTCTCGGTAGATGGTCTGCTCCCTTCCCGGACCGATGGACACTGCGGATACGTCCACGCCCAGCAGGTCTTCCAGCCTCTCCACATATGCCCGGGCGTTCTCAGGCAGGTCCTCATACTCCTTGGCTGCCGTTATGTCCTCAGTCCAGCCGGGCATATCCTCGTATATCGGCACGCACCTGGCCAGCTCCGCCGTCCCCTCAGGAGGATAGCCGAGCTTCTCTCCATCCAGCTCATAGCCCACGCAGATCTTAATGGGATTAATGCCGGTCAGGACATCCATTTTGGTGAGGGCTAGCTCAGTGTAGCCGTTTATGAATACCGATTTCAGGCCCAGCACGGCGTCAAACCAGCCGCACCTCCTCGCCCTGCCGGTGGTGGTGCCGTACTCGCCGCCCTTCTCCCTCATCCTGGCTCCCAGGTCGTCCTTCAGCTCAGTGGGCATGGGACCCTCGCCCACCCGGGTGATGTAGGCTTTGATGACGCCCACGACGTTATCCACCATAACCGGACCGACGCCGAGATTGGCGCAGGCGGAACCGGCGGTGGTGAAGCTTGATGTCACGAACTTCTGGGTGCCGTGGATCACATCCAGGAAGGCTCCCTGAGCGCCTTCGGCGAGGACGCTCTTCTCCTCGATTATGGCGATGTTGATCTCTCGCGAGACATCGGTCACCCGGTCCTTGAGCCTCTTTCCTATCTCCAGATACTCATCGATGAAAGGCTGATATCTGACCACCGTGGGATCGCCGCCCATATCGGCTATGGCCTTCTCTTTGGCCGGGCCGATCTCAGCGAGCTTGGCCTCCAGCCGGGCGGGGTCGGTCAGATCTCCCATCTGCACCTCCTCGCGAGCGATCTTGTCAACATAGGCAAATCCTATGCCGCGGTTGGTGGTACCTATCTTCTCAGTGCGGGCCTTCTCCCGCAGTCCGTCCAGCTCGATATGATAAGGCATGATGATGGTAGTCTTGGCATCGATGCCGATATCGACCTTTATGCCCTCCGACTCCAGTGCCTGGATCTCATTCCACAGCACCCGGGGATTGAGCACCACTCCCGGGCCAATAAGCAGCCTCCTGCCGAATATGGCGCCGCTGGGCACCAGATGCAGCTTGTAGGTCTTGCCTCCCACGACTACAGTGTGGCCGGCATTGTCTCCGCCCTGAAAGCGGACCACGACGTCGTAATTTTCGGCCAGCAGATCTATTACCTTTCCCTTTCCTTCGTCACCAAACTGAGCACCGGTGAGTATCGTAAACATGCTAGTGGGCATGGCGGCCACGTAGATAACAATTTTGATGCACATGCCCGGCGATCTCTTCGGTCACATCGACGCCCAGTGCCTGGAATATGCCCTTTCCGGAAGGCGTGCCGTTGACCTCGATCACCTTCAGGCCGTCGGGGCTCTCCAGGAGGTCCACGCCACAGTAGACTGCGCCCACGGCGCGCGCTGCGCCGGCAGCCAGGTCGGCCAGCTCTCGGGTCACCGGGCAGGGGTGGGCAGACCCGCCGCGGGCCAGGTTGGTGATCCACTGGCCGGGAGGCGCGACCCTGTAGATGGCGCCCATAAGCTGCCCGGCGACCACAAAGGCACGGATGTCACGGGCCCTGTCCAGGGGTATGAACTCCTGGAGGTAGACCATGCCCTCCGTCTCGATGACGGCCTCCAGGCGGGCCAGGTCTTCAGGGACGCCGTCCTCCAGCAGGATTATGTCTCTCCCCTTGTAGCCGAAGAGGGGCTTAGAGACGGCTTTTTTGAATTCGTGCAGGACGCGGGCTGCCTCTTTGGCGCTGGTGGAGGCAAATGTGCGGGGCGTGGCAACTCCCGCGTCCTGAAGTGCTCTGGATGTGGCATATTTGTTGGCCGCCCTGGCAATGGCCTGGGGTGGATTGATGACGGCGACACCCCTTTCCTGCAAAGCCAGCAGGGCCTCGAAGCGGAAGGAGACGTCGCTTGCTCCCCTCCGGCCCAGGTCGCGGACGATGAGGGCGGGCAGCTCCAGGAGATTGACATCCCGGCAGCGAAAGGACTGGCCGCCGTTGACAGCTGCCGCCAGGTCGGAGAAGCTGAGGAAAAAAGCATCCATCCCTTTTTTGGAGCAGGAGGCCAGGAGGGCCTGAGCCGTCCAGTCCAGGGGGTCGGTGACGACTATGCCGATCTGCATGATAGTAGTAGATGGCCCTGCGGATATATCTGTATTGGCATTAGGCGTTCTGTTCAAATAGAGTCTGCTGCTCTCTATCCACTATTTCGTAGATGCCGGCGGAGGAGAGGCTGGAGAGGGGATAGTACCTTGCACAGGCGCTCTGGGCAATCTGCCGGCAGTAGCCGAGGCCCATGCCCATGAACGAACTCTCGGCGCCCTCCGTATCGATGACCACGGTTTGCACTCCGAGCTGTCTGTACTGCTCGGATATCTCCAGCAGCTCATCCCTGATCCCTGCCCCCGACATCCCTACGGCTGACGCCGCGGTCCCCGCTCCCATGCCCACGTTGGCTCTACCGTCGGAGATGAGGACCATCATGGCCAGGGTCTCACGGTCCTTTATCATCTCGCTCTGCAAAATCTGCAAGCCCCTGGTGAGGCCGGCAGATAGGGGCGTCCTGCCGCCGGTGGGTAGCTCCTCCAGCCTGCTCCTGGCCAGGTCAACGCTGGAGCAGAGCGGCAGGATCAGCTCCGCCTCCCTCCCCTTGAATGCCACCATGCCGATTCTGTCCCTCTTCTGGTAGGAGTCGGTGAGCAGGGAGACAATGGCCCCCTTTGCCCCCTCCATCCTCTGCATGGCTCCCATGGAGCCGCTGGAGTCGACCACAAAGAGCACCACCGCCGAGGTCCTGGCGAGGCGCTCCTTCTCACGGATGTCCTCGCCCCTGATCTTTACGGCATTTTTGCCCGGTCTGCAGCTCTGGTAGGGGGCAGCCGCCCGGATCGTGGCATCGATGGCGATATCGATACCCTTTCTCCTGAGGGGCATCCTCTGGCGCAGATACCTGCCCCGGCTGTTCTTTGCCAGAGTATTCGCCCTCCGGCCGCGGGTCCTTTTGCGGGCCATTCTATCCCGCCGGCGGAAGGCCTCAATGCCACGAACGTCAACCGGAGAGCCGGCTTTGAATATCTTCTCCGAATGCTCTGATTTTGCCCCTCTGTCAGGGTCTGCATCCTGCCCTCCGTCCTGATGCTCACCTGGATCATCCTGGGGGCGATCATCCTGAGGGCGGTCATCCTGCCGGCCATCCTCCTCCCTGGCCTGCCCCTTTTGCTGCCGGCTGTGGCTCTTTTCCTCATCCATTCTGTCTCTGTGTTCGCGGCTCCTCTCCAGGCTCTCTTCCAGCTTCTCCCTGTTCAAAGTGGGCGGCTCAAACGGCCTGCTCCTCATCCTGTGAGCCAGCGCCAGTTCCATTGCCTTCTTGGCGTCTTCAGCGGTTGCCTGCTTTCTGCCATCAAAGGCGGCTATGGTCCTGGCCGTCCTGCTGATGACGATCTCCGCGCGGTGGGTTCTGACGCCCAGGTCGATGCAGGTCATGGCAATCGACCTGAGGAGGTCGTCGGCCAGTACCACATCAGGCAGAGCACATCTGGCCCGGGCGATCTTCTCTTTAAGCTCCTTTTGGGCAGGCAGAAATTGCAGTGCAAAGCCCTGCGGGTCGGCATCAAACCCTTCCGCATTCCTGGCAATCTGCACCCTCTGGTCAATATCGCTGATGGCGTCGACGCTCACCTGCAGGCCGAACCTGTCCAGCAGTTGAGGGCGCAGCTCCCCTTCCTCAGGATTCATGGTCCCGACCAATATGAATTTGGAGGGGTGGGCGACGGAGACCCCTTCCCTCTCCACGATGTTCACCCCCATGGCTGAGCAGTCCAGCAGGACATCGGCCACGTGGTCGTCCAGCAGGTTCACCTCGTCGATGTAGAGTATGCCCCGATTGGCAGCGGCGAGGATGCCGGGCTCCAGGGCCCTGATGCCCTCTTTTATGGCTCTCTCCACATTCAATGAGCCCACCACCCGGTCTTCGGTGGCTCCCAGGGGCAGGTCTACCACCGGCGTTTTCTTTGCCGCAATGCGGATCTGCCCACTTTCGCTCTTCTCATGGCACAGGTCGCACATCTCCTGGGGACTACTTGGATCGCAGCCGAATGGGCAGCCCTCCACCACGGAGATCTCCTCCAGCAGATCGGCCAAAGCCCGAACTGCCGTCGATTTAGCTGTGCCTTTGTCGCCCCGGATCAGAACTCCGCCGATGCGGGGATTGACGGCGTTGAGGATCAGAGCGAACTTCATGTCTTCCTGGCCTACGATGGATGTGAAGGGAATGGTCTTTCTCTTGAGATGGTGCATGCCGCCTCCTTTGATTGCTGAGGAAATCAAATTTAGTAGTATAAATAGATAATCCGTATTACTAAAGACATAATTGAAAGTGGATTAGAACTGTGACAATTCGCTTGCTCAATGGTTTAAAGACAGATAACGGGCAGACGTCTCCTTCCTGCCCGCTATATCCGCTTTGATGGAGTGCAAAGATCAGAATCCTTTCGGAGATTTAAATCTTTCGATTGAGTAATACTTGATTTGATAAAGAGCAATTAGAATTAACATAAATACATATTAGAAATTAATAAACATTTAATTAGTAATACTAAGAAAAGACTAAATATAACTAAGTACAATTGAGTCCGCACTCAGAGCGAATATAGGAGGGATCGATAATCAGTCAATTCATAACAAAGATGGCATCGTGCTTCGTCCTGCTCTTTATTATAGCGCCTATTTGCTGGGCAGGGCTTTACGATTTAAATCCTGGAATGGAAGCTGTGAAGTATAAGCATGAGATGACGGACGATGTAACCGGCCAGGGCTATATGATGGAATATAAAAGGGTCAATACCAACAACCTCTCCCTTTGGGAGTATTCACATGGCAGCGGAAAGATAGATCAGGCCGATATCTTGAATAGCGAGCAGAAGACAACTCATTCCAACACTTACAAGATGTATGATTATGCGGAAAAAGGTGGATATGCAGTAAGAGAGAAAGCGGGAGGGGCAAACAGCGTCATATCTTATACCAGACAGTATGACAATATTCAGTCTCCAATAGCATTTGCCTGGGGGGCCGGATATTATGCATCAAATCCAATCCGCTTCAATTCCCTGCTCAAAGACAAGACTGAGGCTAAGAGCTACCAGGAATCGGCTTCAATGCACAGGCAGATAGAATATGCGCGAGCAGTGCACGGAGACATTGCAGTGGATATGAATTGCACCGGGGCGTCGGCCACTGCAGACGGTAAGGGCACTCTCAGCATGAAGATCGATGATGAAGTGACTTCAGGTACAATGCATGTCGGAGAGCTATTGACTTCGCCCATGAAAGCTATCAATGCCCCTTCTGTAAAGACGAAGCAAGGATGGGGAGATGCGATAATTGAGGTAGACAATGACTATATCGGCGACTTCCATGTCAAGAAGACGATGAAGCTGGAGATCACCAAGAGCAAGCCAACCTGGGCCGAGGACTGGCTGCCCTGCTGCAGCGGCGGATTTTTCGACCTTCCTGCAACTTTGTATAATTTTGATAAGCAGTATGGTTCAATGAAAGGCATATTCGACTGCACCTGCCGCAATACTTCCATCTCCAGCATGAAGCCGGCGTGGAATGCCAGCCAGGCCCAGTTCCCCACAGAGGTCTACAGGAATAAACCGTGAGCGATGGAACAAAATATTTTTCTTTAGGGATGATTTCATGGGAAAATTTATTCAACTTTTGATGTTGTCGGGGCTGATCTTTCCGTTGGCATTCAGCGCCGCCTTGGCCGAAGACGACCATGGGAATAAGACCGTTATGATCACAGACGACCGCGGAAGAAATATCGAAATACCTTATCCTTGTGAGAGGATAGTCTTCCTGGTAGAAAATGCTATGAATACCATGTACGCAGTGGGCGGAGGGAACTATATCTCAGGCATAGGTGATATATGGATGCCGGAGCAGCGCGAGCCTCTCTTCAGGGCTATAGATCCGAACTTCGATGAAAAAGTCAGGATATCCAAGGAAGGAAGCGCTGTCAACCTAGAGACGCTGGCAGGTGCCGATCCCCAGCTTGTGGTCCTATGGTCTGTCGACTGGGATGACGATGTAACCAGGTCTATCGAGGATAATCTGAAGGTTCCAACCTACGGAGTTTTTATCGACAGTACCAGCGACCTGCATAGACAGGCAGAGGTCTTCGGAAGGATCATTGGAAATGAGAGCCGTGCGGAAGATGTTAAGGAAATTATGATTGCTTTTGAAAAAAAAGTTACCAATGTAATCTCATCCATGCCTGAGAGCGAAAAGCCAAAAGTATACTGGATGTGGGGAGATATCCTAGGCACTGCCGGGCTTAACAGCACCGCCAATGAGCTGATAGAAAAAGCAGGTGGTTTAAATGTCATGCAATTCTGGGATAATGAAACGCGCAGCATGGAGCATCCCACTCTCAATCTTGAGTCTTTGGTTGAGTTGAATCCCGATGTGATCTATATGTGGTATAATTTGAATATAGATCCGGAAGATGTGATAAGCGGCAAAGACTTCGAAGGATGGAAGGATATCAATGCAGTCAAGAACGGCATGGTATTCGAGGTTCAAAACCCCCTCATCTTCGACTTCCACACGCCTAGGTATCCTCTGGCCTTGATGATCATGGCCAAGGACATCAATCCGGATAGATTCCAGGACCTAAACCTGGATGCTGAGATAGATAGCATGTTCGTTGATCTGTACTCCGTGCATTATCCCGGTTTCGCGGCAGCCTGAACAGGCCGGGATTGGTCGAAGATCATGTACGCCGATCTGAGCAGAGGAAACAGACATGTAGGAGGGCTCCTGCCCTCCCGGAATTTTCTCAATAGAAGGATATTGCTGATTGCCTTCGCTCTATTGATGCCAATTCCATCATTTCTCATCTCCATGAACATAGGTACATACGACTTTTCCGGAACTGATATAGGAGAGGTCATTTTCTCCAGGATCACCGGCCTCGATTCTGGGCGGCCCCAGGTCTATGACACCGTTCTATTTCATATCCGCCTGCCGAGGGTCCTGCTGGCCATGCTGGTGGGAGCGGCCCTATCGATATCCGGTGCGACCCTACAGGGCATCTTCAGAAATCCTCTGGTCAGCCCCTTTGTGCTGGGATTATCCTCTGGAGCCGCCTTCGGGGCAGCCATTGCCATGTCCGTGCTTCCCTGGATTCCCTTGCAGGTCGGAGCCTTTTCCTTCAGCCTGCTGGCGGTGGGCTCTGCTTATTTTATGGCCAGGCATAGAGGGGAGGTCCCGGTCATATCTCTGGTCCTGGCTGGAGTGGTGGTATCTTCGGTCTTTGGGGCGCTTTTAGCTATCGTTCAGTTCGCTGTGGATGCCAGATCACTGCAGAGCATAGTATACTGGAATATGGGAACCCTCTCCACTGCCTCTTGGTCTAAAGTAAGCATTGCCTTTCCCTGGGTTTTTCTCGGCAGTCTGATTCTTATTGCCATGAGGTGGAGGTTGAATGTGCTGGCCCTGGGAGAAGAGGAGGCCAGGTCGGTGGGAATGAGCCTGGAGCTGTACAAGTTCGTCTTCATAGTCACAGCTACTCTGGTAGCATCAGCAGCGGTCGCAGTAGCCGGAATAATAGGTCTTGTAGGACTCATAATTCCCCATATGGTGAGAATGGTATTCGGCCCTGACCATCGCATACTCATACCTCTTTCTGCAACTGTCGGGGCTTCATTCCTGGTTTTGGTGGATGATATGGCTCGTGCTGCCTTCAGCTTCGAGGTGCCTGTGGGAATCATAACCACTCTTCTGGGCGCCCCGGTCTTTATCTATCTCCTCAGAATAACCAGAGCCGGAGGATGGGAATGATCGCAAGAGAAGGCATAACGGATAAAATAATGGTAGAGAAGGTCAGTCTGGCTCATGCCGGCACCAAAGTCCTCGATGCCGTTTCCCTATCCATCGGCAAGGGATCTGTTGTGACTATGGTTGGACCCGATGGCTGTGGGAAGACTATACTTCTCAAGAGCATCAATAGCCCGATGCAACCGGATCTGGGAAAGGTTATAGTGGATGGCAATTCGGTAAAATCCCA
>DAOPZB010000018.1:0-14320 GCA_035353195.1 Methanothrix sp.
GAGCTTCTCCGTCCGGCCGTAGACCTTCCAGTCCACCAGCTTGAAGTCGTCTCCCCTGCGGTACTCCCGATAGCCCACCGGGCTGATGCCGTGGCCGAAGCGCAGCGACTTCCTGCCTCCGCTGTAGGCGGTCGAAACCCTCTTTCTCACCAGCAGGGAGAACCTCTCCAGCTCCTTGAAGAAATCAGTATCCATAGCAATTCACAGAGCGATAATTCAGGACGATAATTCAGAGCGACAAATCCCAGAGACGTCGCAGAGACATCAAAGAGACAGGCTCTTGAGGATGTCAGTGACCACCTGGTCGCGGGTCAGCCCCTTCCTCTCCGCCTCGAAGCCCAGAATCAGCCTGTGCCTGAGGACCGGATAGGCCACAGCTCGCAGGTCCTCCTTGGAGACGTGATTTCTGCCCTGGAGGAAGGCGCGGGCCTTGCCGGCCAGGATCAGGCCGATGCTGGCCCTGGGGCTGGCTCCATACTGCACCCCCTGCCACTTGCGGCTGGCCAGTACTATGTCCACCGCCGACTGCTTGAGTTCGTCGGAGATGGGAATGTCCCGGCACAGTTGCTGCAAGGCTATGACCTCCTCTTTGCTGACGGCCTTCTCCACAGTGGGCTCGCTTCGCACGGTGTACCTCTCCAGGATAGCCAGCTCCTCATCCCGGCCGGGATAATCCATGAAGATCTTGAGCAGGAACCTGTCGAGCTGCGCCTCCGGCAGGGGAAAAGTGCCCTCCATCTCTATGGGATTTTGGGTGGCCAGGATGAAAAAGGGCCTGTCCAAAAGATAGGTCTTGTTTCCCACAGTCACCTGCTTCTCCTGCATGGCTTCGAGCAGTGCGCTCTGGGTCTTGGGCGAGGCGCGGTTGATCTCATCGGCTAAGACGATATTGGAGAAGACCGGACCCGGCTCGAAGCGGAACTTCTTGCCCGCCTCTCTCTCCTCGATGATGGTGGTCCCGGTGATGTCCGCGGGCATGAGGTCGGGGGTGCATTGAATGCGGCTGTAGTCCAGGCCCAGACAGGATGCCGTGGTCTTGACCAGCAATGTCTTGGCCAGGCCCGGATTGCTCTCCAAAAGGGCGTGGCCTCCCGCCAGTATGGCAACCAAAAGCTGCTCAATGGCCGTGTTCTGGCCGACTATGACTTTGTCTATCTCGCGCCTCAGATTTTTGAAGATCTCCGGTGCCCGGCTGAAGATTGCTCTCTGATCATCCGACATTGTTCTCTCTGAATGGGATTTGGTCTAATTATACCTTTTCCAGAGGCAGGACTATTGCCTGGCGAATTGCAGAAAGATCTTTATTCATTGAAAAAATAAGTAATATGAAATGTCTGAAGCCGATTCCGCAAAGAAGGCCGTGGATGAGCTTCTCAGAGACCTTTCTGCGTGCATATTCTCCGAGCCTCTGGAGTTGCAGGACAGAATAATCATTCCTGTCACGAGGTTGAGCCTGGCCGTCGGAGCAGGCCGCGGGCCATCCGATGCGGGCATTTCGGTCAGCAGCAAGTCGCAGCCGTCGGGATATGGAGGGCTCGGTGCAGCCGGTGGAGTGGGCATCTCTCCCGCGGGGGCAGTGGTGATTCACAGGTGTATCGCCGGGCAGCAGGGTGTGGAGTTTTTGCCTCTATCAACTGGGAGCGAGAGGGAATCGGCAGCCTCCGATCTAATTTTAGAAAAGGTGATCGGATCAATTCGCCGCTCGGGATTGTAGATGCCGTCCATTCTCCTGGCAGTTGCTCTTCTGTCGGTCTTCCTCCTTCTGCTCGCCGGCCTGCTGCTCGTGGTGCCGGTGCGGCTGAGCATAAACCTGCGCAAAGATGGGCCGGCGGTGCAGGGGGGATACAGTCTGAACTGGCTGGGTCTGGCCGTCAAAAGGGGCGAGATTGGGAAAGCGAAGGCCGGACAGCAGGAAGCGGCTGAGAAGAGGCCGATAGCCGCAGAGGAGGATAGTTTGCCGGATGAAAAGAAGCATGTGAAGATGGAAGGTGAGAAGGCTGACGGGCAGGACGGCTCTGCTGCTCCGGACATTGGCTCGATCATCTCCGCCGCACCTGCACTGGCCGATATCCTCTTCGACCTGCTGCGGAGAATCCGTCTGAGAAAATTCTCCTGCCGGATCTGCTTCGGCCTGGACGACCCCGCCGATACGGCCACAGCCTACGGCTGCCTCTGGTCTCTCGCCTGGGCGGCGGGCCTGCTCAGTTCCGTCGTTTCGGGAGGACTGTCCATCCAGCCCTATTTTGAGGGCGAGCGGCTGGAGGGAGAACTGGCCGCAGACCTGGAGGGCTGGCCGGTCTACGCTCTCGCTGCCGCCCTCCGGGCCCTCTGGATCAGGGAGACGAGAATGCTCCTCAAAGAGTCTATGGGGTGGGCCTGAATGACGGAGCCGGAGAAAGATGTAGAGGGAGAAGTAAAGGGAGAAGGCAGACATTTGTGGCTGCCTAAAGAGATCTTAGTAGGCCGGAAGATCCGGGCGGGCAGCCGGTACATCTGGCCGGTGATCGAAGCCCTGTTCTGGAAGAGCGGGGAAGATCGAGTGCTGATCGCCCACCTCCGCCCTCTGGCACTGCTGGTCATCGAGGAGAAAAAGGAGTATGCCCTCTCCTTCTCCGGCCAGCCGCTGACCGTGGCGGAGCTGCTGGAGATGGCCCCGGAGCTCTGCTCAATTCGGGAGGAGGCGCGCGGCACCCACAGGATAGAAATAGTCTAGAGCCACTGCTCATGAGCTAAAGGTTGCTGGCATGACCCTTCACCTGAACAAACCGGCCCTGCGGGTACTGGGCATTGCCGAGAGCTTCTCTCGCTCCCGGCCCTATTCCATGATAGCCGGCGTTGTCATGCGCGCCGACCTGCGGGTGGACGGCCTGGCCTACTGCCGGGCGATGGTGGGGGGCGACGATGCCACGGCTGCCATACTGCAGATCTTCAGAGGCCTGGACCGGCCGGACATCAACGCCCTGCTGATCAGCGGCGCTGTCGTGAGCTGGTTTAACATCATCGACCTCCATGAGGTCCATGCAAAGACCGGCCGCCCGGTGGTATGCCTCACCTATGATGATTCAGAGGGGCTGGAAGGCTACATTCGCGAATACTTCCCCGATGCGGAGGACAAGATTGCCGCCTACAGGCGTTTAGGCGAGCGGCAAACCGTCTGCCTCAAGACCGGATACGAGGTCTTTGTGCGAACACTGGGGGCCTCGCTGGATGAGGCGAGGCTGCTGCTGAACAAATTCATCAGAGACGGCAGAACTGCTGAGCCCATTCGACTGGCAAAGCTGGCCGCTCGGGCGGCACAGGAGGCAGAATTCGGAAAAGCCGGCACGAAAATAAAACCTTAGGAGGGAAAGGGCGGGGAGAGATCACCCCCTTTTCCCGATCTCTCCTGCCCCAGGCGGTAAGGATAAGTCCCCACTCTCCTACCCCGCCAAATACTCGATTATCGCCGAAGTTAATAACCCTTTTTTTCATGTAGAGGTCGTGTAGATCCGATATAGGTCCCTCGCAAGTCAACCTGAAGCTCCTCAATCTTACCCTTCCGGCCTGAGACGGACCGAATGCTATTTCTACAGTTAAAGAAATATGCAGATGTATGGGCAAGCCATTGGTCCTCAATCGATCCTGCCGACATTTTTTCAGAAATCTGCTCGGCTCTGTGCTGATCATCGTCATTATTCAAATACTCATAATCAGCTCGTTTTGCCTGACCGACATTGACTACAGCCTGCGCAAGCTCAAGAACTCAGAGGGCAGGATCTCAGAGCAGGAGGGCTTTCACGGATCAAACAGCGCCGAGCTTCTCATAAACAGCGAGGGTAGCTATTCCAGGATCTATGTGAACCTGGAGCAGCCCCTGCCCCTGGAGGACCTGGACCGCCTCAGCCTCTGGGTCAATCCCCAATCCGGCAGTGCATCAATTCAGTTTGACATCTACCTGGACGGAGACGGCGACGGTGGCTACAGCTCTGCCACTCTCTCACAGGATGCCAGGATACTCTCCCTGGAGAGAGACTGGTCGGATTTGCAGATTTCCAACGGGCAATGGAATGAGCTGGACGGCTTTGACCTGGACTACGAGATTTACAGAGGCCAATCGGGAATCCTCTACAGCCTGGACGGCCTGCAAGAAGAGCTGCGGGGCAAAAGAGTCGTCAAGATCTACATCACTGTGATGGGAGAGGATCAGTCCGCCAGCCCCTCGTCTCCCACCACAGTCTTCATCGACTATGTCAAGATCGGTGATGAGGTGATCAGCTTTGAGCCCCTGGAGGAGGAGGACATCAAGGATGGCCCGTCATCGGCCACGCCGGGCGGCCTTATGACCTACACCATAACCTACGGCAACAATAATCTCCAGCCCACGGATGTGATCGTCAAAGAGGATTACGATCCGCGCACGGTCTTCATCGAATCCACACCAAGCCCCGATGCCGGCAGCTTTGATACCTGGACCTTTTCCAGTCTTCCAGCCGGAGCCCACGGCCAGATCGTCATCAAAATGAGAACCAAAAAGCCCTCTGCAACTGCCGATATCGATGGGCGCGTATCCGGCCGGGGGCTGACTGCCGCGCGGGGTCTGCTCAGCACCGAATTTGACGGCTACCCGGTAACCAATAATGTGGTTGTCCAGGCGGGAGAGTTCAACTATACCGCTTCCGCCACCACCCGCATCAAACCCATCGTGGGATCGACTCTTCAATACAGCGAACACGGATCGGGTGAGTATAGGTCGGAAGAGGAGCTGACATATGGCTCGGCCAGCATCGCGGCGAACAGAGATGTCCTGGCGGCGGCCTCTCCGGTGGAGATCGATCTCTCGCCAGCTCTGGCGGCACACAATTCCAGCCGGGGAAGGGTTATAGCCAGGGTGGACTGGTGCGCCGCCATCAGGGCTGAAAATGACTATCGCGACATCCTCTGGAGCGACAGATACTGGCAGGCCAAAAGCCTCAACCTCAGCTACAACGCCCGGCTCGGCAAGACCCTCTCCGCCCTAAAGACCACTGTCCAGGTAACGGGCCTCGCCGATCGGGAAGCACTCTGGCCGGAGGGCCTGGCAGAGACGCGCCTGGCCGGCAACTTCAGCCTGGCGGGCAGCGCCCGGTGGAAGTATTCCAGCAGGAGCATCAGCGCCCCCAAGCTGGGGCTGGAGTGCTGCCCGGTGGTGCAGGGAGAGGAGGTATCGGAATCAACTGTCTATTAGCGCCCTCGGGGCTCAGGTCCGGGGCCCGAGCCTTTCCCCTCCCCTCCGGAATTGGAGAATTGGACTGATCACCGGGGCTGGAAGACATCCACCACAATCACATTGCTGGGCTGGCTGCCCACCACGAAGTATAGCATATACCTTCCTATGCGGTCTGCCTGGAAGTTCATGGTGTTGTAGCCGGAATTCAAGGCCGCCGTACGGTACTCGGTAGAGACGGAGTCGGTTTGAAGAGTCTCATAAAAGCCGCCTGAGCCCCCTGCCGGTACGCCGGCAATCAGTTGCAGCATGGCCCCCACAGGTATCACGGCGTACTGCGTCCAGTTGGTCGCCCCCTGAATCCACAGTTCGTTTCCGCGATTTGAGGCCGACTTGTACTGGCTGTAGGGCAGACCCTGACCGTTTCCGTAATACACGCCATAGGGCGTATTATTGATATTATAGCTCACCGGATTGCTCACAACCTGGCCGGCAGTTGCAGCAGCAGGGGAAGATGCGCTGGCCGCACTTGGGCTGGCTGCAACACCTGAAGTGCCTGCTGCACCAGTTGTCTCAGTGTAATACTCCCGGTAGGGCGTGAATATGCTTCCCGGTACCGCCTGCCGATAGAAGGATGTGTCAGAGCTATACCAGGGAAAGCTGTAAACCGGCATATCCAGCCATTTCACCATGCCTGCGATCCCCGGGTCCATGCCGTAGCGGTCGTAGCTGCTCACATAGCCTCCTTCCAGATAATCCTCCCCAGCGGCGACTCCCGCCGCGAGGCTTAGCATCAGTGCGGCAGACCAGAGCAATACAGTCCTGTAATTCATGCAATTTTTCATCTTTGATCACCTTCGCCTTTATCCTGCAAGAACGGCTTACAAATTAATATGAAAAAATAGTTGGCTGCAATACTTATTATGCTTTGGGGAGGGCCGGAGGAATAGCCCTCCCGGAGGAGGATTGGCGAGCCCCCACTCTCCTACCTCGCCTGATATATCCGTCTCTTTCATAATTTATAGCCTTATTTTTCATGTACATGTCATATTAAGATCATCTGAAAGAGCAGCAGCCGGCGAGAAGGCACTTTCCTGGTCGGCGGACAATAACCGCAAGCCTATTATTCCAAAAGCCGGGGTTCCTATTATGGCCATGAATGTGCAGCGTTTCATAGAAAATGCCATTGAAGAAATCAGGCGCGATGTGGCGGGCCGCGCCATCATAGGACTTTCAGGAGGCGTGGACAGCTCAGTCTGTGCCATGCTGGCCCATCGGGCTCTGGGCGACAGGTTGGTCCCGGTTTATGTCGATTCCGGATTGATGAGGCAGTTCGAGTCGGACCGAATCGAGCAGCTCTTTCAGAATATCGGCCTGGTGCGCATCAATGCCCATGACAGGTTCATCGACGCCCTGAAGGGAGTCACCGATCCGGAGAGAAAGAGGATGATCGTGGGCGAGACCTTCATCCGCGTCTTCGAGGAGGAGGCCCGCAAGATCGGAGGCGACTGCCTCATCCAGGGGACGATCTACCCGGACAGAATCGAATCGGAGGGCGGGATCAAGGCCCATCACAATGTGGGCGGGCTGCCCAGCAGAATGGAATTCAAAAGCATAGTCGAGCCCCTGCGCGACCTCTACAAGGACGAGGTTCGCGAGGTGGCCCGGGCCCTGGACCTTCCCCAGGAGATCAGCGAGAGGATGCCCTATCCCGGTCCGGGCCTGGCGGTGCGCATCCTGGGCGAGGTCACTTCCGAAAAGCTGGAGATCGTGCGCAAGGCCAATTTCATTGTGGAAGAGGAGGTTATGCAATTCTCCCCCTGGCAGGCCTTTGCCGCTCTGCTGGGAAAGGCCACCGGCGTCAAGGGCGACGTGCGGGTCTACGGCTGGGTGGTGGCGGTGCGTTCCGTGACATCAAGGGATGCCATGACTGCCGATGTGATGGAGATTCCCTGGGAGAGCTTGAGAAGGATCTCCAGCCGCATCACCGCCGAGATTCCCAGCGTTGCCAGAGTGGTCTACGACCTGACACCCAAGCCGCCGGGAACCATTGAGTTTGAGTGAACCCCCATAAAAACACGAATTTCCAGGATATCGATAACGATAGGTCTTAAATCAGGCTCATGAGGGGATAGTTCTTCTCCCGGTCGAACTTCAGCCGGGCGGAGACGGCCTCTCCTTCGTATTCGATCTTCACCTCGGCGCAGATCATCCTCCCTTCCAGCTCCCCGTAGCCGAAGAAGTTGTTTTTGAGCATGTCCCGATCGATCTTAACGTTCACTTCCTTAACATAGGGCTGAAGGGAGATGCTCTTTTGCATGGCGGCCTCCAGGCTTGCCGCCGTCTCCAGGCTCACGGGAGAGCCCACAAACTGATGGTAGAGGGCTCCCAGCTTGATTCCCGCTTCAAATGCAGCTATCTCTTTCTTCGAAGGCGTGAGACCACCACCGGACTGCCGAGGTATGATGCGATCAGCACTATTACCACCAATGCCGCTCGCAGGAAGTTCTCCTCCAGGAACAGGTACAGCCCCACGGCCAAAAATATGGCTCCCAGGAGGGCCATGACCCGCAGGTCCCTGATCTTGGGATAGGAGATGCTGCTCACCATGAGAAGCGCCAGGAAGAGCATGAGGGAGACGGTCAGAATGGGCCGGCCCAGCAGGACGCTGGAGGATAGGGCAATTCCTGCGGCAGGAATGGGCAGCCCTTCAAAGAACTGATCGCCCTTGGCCGATACCACATTGAACCTGGCCAGGCGCAGAGTGCCGCAGATCAGGAAGAATATGGCCACCGGCCAGAGGGTGGGCGGGATGTGAAAGGCGGAGATGGCAAAGTAAGCCGGCGCGGCTCCAAATGATACCAGGTCTGCCAGGGAGTCCAGGTTGGCTCCCAGGATGCTTCCCCCCACCTTCCTCGCCAGGAAGCCATCCACTCCGTCGGCGATGGCGGCGAGCAGGATGAAGACCAGGGCATAATGGACATAATCCCGGCCCCAGGCTCCGCCCGCGGCAAGCATGGCCATAAAACCGAAGACAACGTTCAAAAGCGTGAATACGTCCGGCAGCCGCATTACCCGGAAGACATTCATGTATTCCTCACTGCAATCACCGTCTGGCCTGCTCGCACCCGGTCGCCCTTGGCAACTTGCAGGCTATAGCCGAAGGGAATGCTCACTTCTACCCGGGAGCCGAAACGTATCATTCCTATCCTCTCCCCCCGTGATACGCGATCGCCCGGACCCACGTAGCAGACTATCTCCCTGACCAGGGTCCCGGTTATCTGGCGGAGTTCCATCTCACCGTCATCCGTGGACAGATGCATCCGGTTCTGCTGATTTAGGCAGGCCCGCCCCAGGAATGCCGGCAGGTGGGTGCCCTTCCGGTATTCGATATTGCGGACCCAGCCATCCAGAGGGGCCCGGTTGACGTGGACGTTGGAGGGGCTCATGAAGATGGTGATGCGGTTTACTGCGGCTTGAATTACCTTTCCGTCGGCGGGAGCGAGCATGCCCTCGCCCTCCGGCAGCCGGTCGGGATCGCGGTGAAAGAAGATCATGAAAATGGAACCTGCCAGGGCTAAAGCCGACATATACCAGTTCCCTGCGGCGGCTAAAGCTGCAGAGAGAAAGATGGGGGCCGATATCCAGGCCGTGGAGTCTTTGGCCAGCTTCAAGCTGCATCGCCTCTCTTGGATTTGATCTCTGCTGCAAGCTCATCTATGATTGATAAAAGCTCCGGCAAGAGCATGAATATAACGTAGGATATGGCCAGCAAAGCCAGGGTCGATCCGATCTTGGCTATTAGATTATGGGCGATTTCAAAGCTGTCCGCTCCAAACCAGCTCCAACCGTAGGCCATGAGCACAAATCCATTTCTCAGGATATTCAGGATGTAGATGGAGAGGGTTGAAGCCGCCAAAGCCAACAGCCTGCGGCCAATCGGTGCCTGTACGGAGATTATCAATCCGGCGAACAGGGCAATGCTTTCGATGGCTGTGCAGGCCAGTATGATCTCCACCCGGCTGCCGTTCAGGCTCATCACATTCCAGCTCTCCTGCACCACGGGCACAGAGAAAAGCAGCAGGGCATTGGCCGTCAGGGATGTGGTGAATCCTATGAGCGCCGCCTTCAGGGGCTCGATCTCGGCAAAGGGAAAATATATGACTCCCGATGCTGCGGCGGCATAGCTCGCCCAGCAGCAGGCTTTCGAGGACAGTCCCCTCTGCCCTATGATCCAGGCCATGTAGAGGCAAAGGACGCCTGCCGCGAAAAAGAGGGCGGCATTGAAGTAGTCGATTGTAATCAGATAATGCTCTATCCGGCTAAACCAGAATAGGGCAAAGAAGGCCCATCCCGCCGCAGCGACCCGGCCGGCCCTGAAGAGAACTGAAGCCAGGAGAAAGAGCAGGCTGATCCAGAGCAGATAGGAGACCGGCGAGGACGGCATCATCAATCCTAGAAGTACCACAGGTTTATTTAGCATTATCTGCTTAACGGAAAGATCGAAGCTCGTTGCAAAGGTCAGGTTGGGTATGAATCGAAACATTATTATTATCTTTTCTGCTGCATTTGTGATTGCCGCAGCCTTATGCGCAGCAGGGCAGGAGGACGCCGCCCAGGGAAAGATCGATGCCGAGACCTCCAGGCTCCTTGCCCAGGGAGAGGAGCAGGAAATACCGGTCATCGTCATGCTCAACGCAGATTACAATGATCCGGATGACTTCATCCCCGGGTTGGATGTCAGGTATCGCTACAGGCTCATCCCCGGCCTGGCAGGGCGGGCTGAAGCCTCTGCCATTGAAGAGATGGCCAAAGACGACAGGATATCGGCAATCTATTATGACCGGGACGCACAGCTTTTGTCGCCGTCGCCGTCCATGCAGGGGTCTACCATTGACGGAAATCACAGCGACGAGCCTTCTTCGGAGGATTACGTATCTCCCGCCCGGACGATAAGGGCCGACAGGCTCTGGGAGAAGGGGATAGATGGCCGGGGGACCGTGGTGGCTGTGATCGACTCCGGCATAGACAAGAATCACCCTGACCTGGTGGGAAGGGTGGTCGCAGAGAAGAACTTCCTGGCCGATGAGATCACCGCCGACGACCTGCTGGGCCACGGGACGATGGTCGCGGGCATCATCGCCGGTTCCGGAGCCGCTTCGGCAGGAAGGTATCGGGGCATAGCTCCCGGAGCAAGCCTTCTCAGCGTCAAGGTGATAGACAGCAACGGCGATGGAAAGGTCTCGGACATCATTGCCGGGATCGAATGGGCGGTTTACAGCGGGGCCGATGTCCTGAGCCTGAGCCTGGGCGGCATAAATTTGGGCGAGTCCAATCCGCCCATAACCATGGCCGCAGACAATGCCGCCGATGCGGGCGTGGTGGTCTGCGTGGCGGCAGGAAATCGCAATAGCAGCGAGAGCTCCGCCCAGCTCACCGGATCGTCAGCCAGCCAGGTAGCAGGCAGCCAGTCTCAGGAGCTATCAAGCGACGGCGGAGACGATAGGGATCTCTTTCTTCTATTGGTTCCCGTAGTCGTAGCTCTGCCCCCAGGGCTCATCGACTCTCCGGGAGACGGGGTCAAGGTCATAACTGTGGGAGCGGCAGACCGGGCCGGCCGGATAGCCGGCTTTTCCGGGTCCGGTCCCACCAGAGACGACAGGGTCAAGCCGGATGTGGTGGCTCCTGGAGTTGACATCATATCCACGGCTCCCTCAGCCCTGAACAGGCCGGTCTATGTGGACGATTATTACGCCCGCGAGTCGGGCACCAGCCTCTCCACCCCCGTGGCTGCCGGCCTGGCTGCGCTCCTGCTGGGAGCCCGGCAGAATCTCAGCTCCGCAGGGGTGAAGGCTGCCATGACCGGGGGGGCGGTAAAGCTGAACAACTCCCTGGGCGAAAGCTATGAGGAGTACTATCAGGGAGCGGGAATGCTCGATGCTCTCCGGGCTTTTGATATTGTCAACAATACCCGCAAAGATGCGATCTGCGGCGTGATTCCCGACCAGTGGAACGCCGGGCGCTGGGCCTATCTTCCTTCCGGAGAGGGAGTCTATGTGGGCCTGTACACCGGAGCAGACCGGCCGCAAAAGAAGCTTTATGCCCTGGCTCCGGGAGACGAAGACTGGAATCTGCGGTTTGTCTTTTTCAGCGACGGGAACATTAGCGATCTCTGGACTTCGGCCCAGGGAGACGTTGGCGATTGGATGAGCCTTCAGCCTCTGCCGGAGAGCATACAGGCCAATGACCAGAAGGTCTTTGCGGCATCCATCAAAGTGCCTGACGACGCCCCGCCCGGCGTCTATAACGGCAGCATAAATATTGCCGCGGGAGACGAGAGCCTGCTCGATATTCCCGTGAGCGTCCGGGTGGCGGAGGCTTTGGACCTGACCCTGGGATTGGGAGAGGCGGACGGCTCTCTTCAGGGAAATGGATGGGACTACTATTATCTGGATGTCAAGTCGGGAGACAGCGAACTTGCGGCGTCCCTGAACTGGTCGGGTGAGGGCGAGCTTGGCCTCTTCCTGCTCTCTCCCACCAGCGAATACTATTCGGCAGACGGCCTGGCAGATCACCTGGCCGACAGTTCGGCAGTCAATTCTGGCGAAAAGAGCCCGGAAAGTGCGCAGGGTCGGATGAAGACGGAAAAGATTGACCGCCCCACCTCCGGGAGGTGGCTGATAGCCGTGCATAGCGAAAACACCACAGAGCCCACCGATTATGCTTTGCACATCGAGAGGATGAGGATCGAAATGCAGCCCCTTCGCTGGAACCTGGCGTCCGCCCCCGGATCGGTAAATGCCAATCGGTTCACATTGAAAAACTTCGGCCCCTCCCTGAACAATCTGAGCTGCAGCGGCGTCATCGAAAACACCACGTCCGAGGAGATGGAGGGCCATGTGCTCTACAAAGAGGTCTGGGAGAGGTCTGTCAATGCCACGGAGACGACCAAGAAGATATCCGCCCGCCTGCTGAGCGACGACCTGACCAATTCCAGCGAGCTGATGCTGGTCTTTGAAAATCCGCAAGGCCAGCCGGTTGATGCAGCTTTAGATACCGGAGACCTCGGGCCTCTGGAGGTCTCCAATCCGGAAAACGGCACCTGGAAGGTGAAGGTCTACGGATATGATGTTCCCGATGCCGGCCAGTCCTTTACGGTGCTCTACAAAGAGTATGAAGAGGACCGCTGGGGTTGGATTGAAACCGAGTGCACCGGGCAGTTGCTCAGCAACGAAAGCGGCACGGTGTACGCCAATCTCTCTGTGCCCAAAGATACCTCCCTCTCCCGGCTGGATGGTTACATAAAGATCACCTCCGACATATACAGCTTTGAGATTCCGGTGAGCGTGACCATAGCCGGCAGCCGGCTGAAGGGAATGCCCCGCCAGGAGGTTTATGATACGGACGGCGACGGCCTATTTGATGTGCTCTCCCTGGGATTTGACGTGAACATCACTGCCGGCGGTGAGTACAGGCTCAGGGGGGCTGTCACCGACTGTCGGGGCGAGAGGATCGGCCTCATCGACCAGAGCGAAAGGCTGCCATCCAGCGGGATCATGGCGGTTAACATCAGCGGCAGGGATATCTGGAAGAGAGGGCGGTGCGGCCCCTTGCAGGTTGAAAATCTGATCCTTTACGACAGCAGCGGCAGCTTCATCGACCGGTATGAGGAGAATATCGCCATAAATTATAGCCCGGATCAGTTCCAGCCTCCAGATGCTTATCTTACTGGGGAGTACATCAACCTCACCACATCCAGTGCCATCGCCATTGGCGTCAATGTGACTGTGACCCGTCCGGGAAGATACTCTCTGCAGGGCATGATCGTGGATGACTATGACGATGTTATGGGTGAGGCGAAGGCGGAAGCCAGCTACTCCCCAGGCAATGCCACCATGACCCTGCAATTCTATCCGGGGCGGTTTAAGAATCGCGAAGGGCCATCGGCCGTTTATCTGGTGGAAGTGGTCCTCAGTCGGGATGGCGTCGAGCTAGAGAGCATGGATGAAGCCTGGCGCTCGGAGGAGATGAATCCTCAGGCTTTCGCCTCTGCTGCAATGAAGCAATCGAGCCTGTCCGGCAGGGGCATCTATGCCAGGCTGGGAGCGGCCAATGCCACTTCCGGGATGAGAATTGAGAACGGCACAGCTATCATATCCTGAAGACATGTCGATCTTTCACATAACCCGGCAGTCCGACATTCCCCTGGTGGGAAGCATCTACTTCGGGGTGGTGGACCGGGGCAGCAGCCTTCTGCAGGTCAGGCCGAGCTGCGGCTGCAACTTAAGCTGCCCCTTCTGCTCGGTCGACGCAGGACCGGCCTCCAGCACCCGTGTCACCGACTATCAGGTGGAGATGGAGTACCTCATGGAGGCGGTGGCCGAGATCGCCCCCTTCAAGGGGCCGGGGGTGGAGTGCCATATCGACTCGCCGGGCGAGCCCATGCTCTATCCCCGCATAGCCGAGCTGGTGGCGGCCATGAAGGGCATAAAGGAGGTCGGCGTCGTTTCTATGCAGACAAACGGCACCCTACTCGATGAGGAAAGGATCAGGGCTCTTGAGGAGGCGGGGCTCGATCGGATCAATCTCTCCATTCATTCTTTAAAGCCGGAGAAGGCGGCATACTTGGCGGGAGCGCCCTGGTTTGATATCGAGAGGGTAACGCATGCGGCAAAGAGCATCGCAGAGAGCGCCATCGACCTGATGATCACCCCGGTTTATATTCCCGGCATCAACGACGAGGATATCCCGGAGCTGATACAGTTCGCTCGGCAGGTTGGAGCAGGAAAGAGGTGGCCGCCTCTTGGCATTCAGAAGTTCGAGCACTACCGGCTGGGCAGGTCTCCCGGCAAGGTGAAGGCGCAGAACTGGTGGCAGTTTTACAGCCGCAGCCTGGCTGGCTGGGAGAAGCAGTTTTCCATGCCTCTACGGCTCAAGCCTCAGGACTTCGGCATCGAGAGGAGGCCCACCATCCCCACAGTCTTCGAGAAGAAGCAGAAGACCTGGGTAGAGATCAGGGCTCCCGGCTGGCTGGCGGGAGAGCAGTTGGGAGTCGCCAAAAACCGGGTGGTTTCGGTTATGGACTGCCCCATAAAAGAGGGAAGCGTGAGGGTGCAGATTGTGAGCAATAAGCACAAC
>DAOPZB010000019.1:0-14177 GCA_035353195.1 Methanothrix sp.
GTGCCTCTGTGCCTCTGTGGTTTTGTTCAGTAGCATTAGGCTTAATTGTCGGCCTAGTCCAGTGACAGAGGCGAGAGTGACACAGAGACAAAGAGCCACCTCACCACAAACATAAAATAGCGAAGAGCAAATCATTTCTTTGTGCGCCTTTGTGACTTTATGCCTTTGTGGTGGACGCGGTTGCATCAGCTCCAGCAAAATAGGCTATTTCATATGGATCGCCTAAAGTGACTCTACCTTTGCAGTTTTCCTCCGTCTCTGTGCGTCCTCTGTGTCCTCTGTGCCTCTGTGGTGAAAACGTTGTTAGCTGGTTGCATCCAATTGTCCGCAGACTGCCAACACAGGAAAAGGGAAGCGCACAGCCCCTTGCAGGCAGAGGAGCATTAATTGTCACAAAAAAAATAGGAACGGGCCTTTTATTGCCCCCGGCGGGTGGGATCAATGGCCAGCTTGCTTTCTGTTCTTCTTGATCAAGGCCAAATAGTCCCGATAATTCCTATTTTCCCTTCTCTTTCGAATTGAGCAGCATCAGCCGGTTTATGGCACTCACCAGCGCCTCCACCGATGCCATGACGATGTCCTCGCGGGCGCTCCTGGCGGCAACCTTGCGCCCCTGGTCGTCCTCCACCCCGATGACCACCTGGGCCAGAGCATCCGAGCCTCCGGTGATGGCCTCGATCCTGAAGTCGCTGAGGTGAATGGAGGTATCGCTGTCCAGCAGCTTCTGCACGGCATTGACGGCAGCGTCCACCGGCCCCACGCCGGTGTTGGCCAGCACCCGTTCCTTGCCCCGCACCATTGCTCTGACCGTCGCCGTGGGGGTGATGATGTTTCCGGTCATGACCGAGACCTCCTTGAGAATCACAGCCTGGCTCTCCTTTGCCACCTCTCCGATGACCACATCGGCAATGGTCTGCAGGTCGATGTTGCCGATCTGCTTTCCCTTGTCTCCCAGCTCCTTGATCCTCTCCAGGATTTCGGCAAGCTGCTCTTCCGTGGGCCGATAGCCCGCCTCCTCCAAAACCTTGGCCACAGCATGCCTTCCCGTGTGCTTGCCAAGGACGATCCTCCTCTTGTGCCCCACCATCTCCGGAGTCATGATTCCCGGCTCGAAGGTCTTGCTGTTCTCGATGACCCCGTGGCTGTGAATGCCGCTCTCGTGGGAGAAGGCATTGTCCCCCACAATGGGCGCAGTAATGGGGATCTTTACTCCCGTGAGCCTTTCTACCATGCGGGCCGTCTCCACCAGGTACTCGGTCTTGATGCTGGTCTTGGCCCCGTAGATGGCGTGCAGGCCCATCACCGTCTCCGCTAAGTTGGCGTTACCCGCCCTCTCGCCGAGGCCGTTGACGCAGACCTGAACCTCGCGAGCCCCCGCCTCCACAGCCGCCAGGCTGTTGGCCACGGCCAGGCCGAAGTCGTTGTGGCAGTGCACGTCCACCACCATGTGCACATCGTCGCAGATGTCCTTTACAAAGCGATAGAAGGCAGAGGGCACCGCCACACCCACCGTATCCGGGATGTTGATGATGTCGCAGTGCGCCTCCTCAACCGCCCTGAATATGCGATGCAAAAATTGGGGCGAGGTGCGGGTGGCATCCATGGCCGAAAAGAGGCAGGTCCTGCCGCTGTCCTTGACAAACTGCACCGTATCCGCCGCCCCGGCCACGATATCATCATGGCTCATCTTGATGGTATGAGCAATCTGAATATCGGAGGTGGGAACGAAGACGTGCACAATGTCCACTTCGGCATCGATACAGGCCTGGGCGTCCTTTTTGACGATGCGAGAGAGGCCGCAGACCTTCGCCTCAAGGCCGGCTTTAGCGATCTGCCTCACGCTTTCAAACTCGCCCTTCGAGGAGACGGGAAATCCGGCCTCGATGATGTTCACTCCGAGTTTGTCAAGCTGCCTGGCGATCTGGACCTTCTGCTCCTGGGTGAGTGACACCCCGGGAGTCTGCTCGCCATCTCTAAGTGTTGTGTCAAAAATCCGGACGTTTTCTTCAGCAAGCGAACGAACGTCGTAGAAGACGATTCCCCACAGAGGTTTCGTGTGTCATGGAAGGTAATAGTATGAACAGCTATAAAACATTACCTCTCCATATTCACGCAGCAGCTACGCTCGCCTGGAGGCCGTTGTATTTCCGCTGGCAGAGAGCTCTCCATCCGTCCAGAGGATGTAAGTTCCGGATATGGTATCGTTCTTCAGGAAAAGGTCCAGGTCGTAGTGGTCGCTCTCTCCCCCCTCATACTCCGGCTGGGCGGACTTGACCGCCAGGAGCAGCTCATCTGCTGCGAACGATCCGCTGGCGCTCATGGAGACAATCGAGCTGCCTTTCGTCAATGTGCCAAAGCCCATGATCTTCTCCTTTCCGGAGGACCAGAGAGTCAGGTCCAGCCTCCGGTCTTTGAGCTCCTGAAAGCGAATCGACCACTTGCCGCTTATGGCGTCCTTTTCTTCATCAGCGCCGGAGAGCGAGTCTTCGCCTCCGTCCGCCTGGATCTGGGTCTGGCCGGATTCATTGCTGTTGCCCTGATCCGACTGCGCCTTTGCACTGGTTTCAGGCATATTCATGGTTGGCGGGGTGATCTTGGGAGCCGGCATGTCCATATTGGGAATCGGCACGCTGGGCTCGGCTATGACGCCGGCTTCAACGGCCCCTGCTGTGGATAAACATAGATACGAATTTAGACCCAAACATAAACAAAGACTGAAAACCAATATAAGAGAGAGCATTATGCTTGCCGGCCTCATTTCTATTCACCTCGCACCCAGGTTATTGCAGGCAATGGATTTCAATCTTTGGTTTGAAAACCATCATCTCTCATCACAGCCCGCCGTGCCTCCTCACGTGCTCCCAGGCCCTATGCCCCGATGGGAACCTCTCCGGCCAGCTGTAGATGGCCGCGTCCTCCCGGGCATAGAGCTTTCTGTCTTCGCCGACAGGGCAGACCTTGATGCAGATGCCGCAGGGGGAGATTCCCCTGCCGGCCAGCTCGGCGCTGTGCTGCGCGCAGCTCTTCTTGTCTGTGAGCCCCTGCGGATAGTCCTCCTCGGCGACGGCTCCGACGGGGCACATCCTGACACAACGCATGCACCGGGTGCACAGCTCCTCTGTGAGGAGAGGATCGGCGGGCAGGCTCGCCGCAGTGAAGACCGATCCGAAACGCACCCTCGGACCGTAACGCGGAGTGAGCAGCATATTATTGGTCCCGAAGCTGCCCAGGCCCGCCAGAAAGGCGGCGTGCCGGTGGGAGAAGAAGGCCAGGGGGCTTTTCAGGAGAGCCTTTATCCCGGCATAACCGTCCCTGGGAACGAAGACCGATGCATGGCCTTTTTCGCTGAGAAAGCCGGCCAGCCGATAGGTGTACTGGTCGAGCAGGGAATTGACTGTGTTGTACAGCTCCCGATAGTAGATGGAAGGAGAGGTCTCCAGCACCGGCAGGCTGATGGGCAGGCCGATGACAATGACCGACTTCGTCTCCGGAAATATGGACTGGGGATAGAACTCCTCCGGCATCCAGGGCTGAAAAGGGGGGCTCTTCCACCGCTCCACGCCCGCCACCCCCACCAGAGCAATCTCATTTTTCCGGCACCAATCCATTACCTCTCTCTTCAGCTCTTCGCTCATAGAAGCATAAATCGCCCTCCTGGAATAAAAAGGCTCTATCATTATTATGAGTAAACGAAAGGCAAGCGTTATATAGTTTTTAATTCTTATTGCTGAGAGATGAAACGAAAGAAACGAACCGCGATTTTTCCAGCAATACGGCCCGGCATAACCAATGAAGTGGTTTTATGATGGCTAATGATGTCGATAGACAGAGACTCAATGATATTATAACGAAATATGAAGGAAGAGACGGCTTTTTAATCCAGTTGCTTTTAGACCTGCAAGAGGAATTTTCATGGCTATCAAAAGATATCCTGCAAGATATCTCTTGGAGGCTGAAGATTCCCATGAGCCGCATATTCAGAGTGGCCAGCTTTTACAAGGCAATCAGCCTCTCGCCCGTGGGCAGGCATAGAGTGAGCGTCTGCATGGGGACTGCCTGCCAGGTGCGGGGAGCCCAGAGGCTGCTGGACAAGACCGAGGCCCGGCTCGGCATAAAATCCGGCGAGACCACCAAAGACGGAAATTTTACCCTGAACCGGGTCAACTGCCTGGGATGCTGCGCCATCGGACCGGTTGTGGTGGTGGATGATGTATACCAGGGCCGCGCCGACAGCAAAAAGATAGAGAAGATTCTCGAGCAGGCCCAATAAGACGGCTCTGTCCAGGCAGAATGGCGGATGCTATCGAGCGATAGGGGAATTGTTGCAGACGAGCGGACGGGCGGACAGGTGGACAAGTCGACGGGAGGATGGGTGGACGGGATGGCGAGGCTTACATCGATTCAGGATCTGGAGATCTTTCGAGATGAAATCGACCGCAGGAGAGATCCAAACCTAAAAGAGGTGGCCATCTGCGCCGGCACCGGCTGCCTGGGCCTGGGGGCACGCCGGGTCATTGACGCCTTCAAAACCGAGCTTGCAAATAGGGGCCTGGAAGAAAAGGTTGTGATCAAAGAGACCGGATGTCCGGGCTTCTGCGAAAAGGGAACTTTGGTGGTCATTCATCCGCCGGGAATATTCTATCTGAAGGTGCAGCCGGAAGACATCCCTGAAATTGTGGAGGAGACGCTGGTCAAAGGAGGCCTGGTGGAGCGCCTCCTCTATGTCGATCCGGCAACCGGATGCAGGGCGATATTGGAAGAGGACATACCATTTTACAATTATCAGATGAGATTGTTAATAAAAAATAATATAAAAATAAATCCGCGAAATATTGAGGACTACATCTCCCTGGGCGGCTACGCTGCCCTGGCCCGCGTCCTCTCCCAAATGACCCCCGAACAGGTCATAGAGGAGATAAAAAAATCGGGGCTCAGAGGCCGGGGCGGCGGCGGCTATCCCACCGGCAAGAAATGGCAGGCCACCAGAAACGCTCCCGGCGATCCGAAGTATGTGATAGTCAACTGCGATGAGGGCGACCCCGGAGCTTTCATGGACCGGGCCCTCATGGAGGGCAATCCGCACAGCGTCATCGAGGGGCTGATCATCGGGGCCTACGCTGTAGGATCGCATACCGGATTCATCTATGTGCGCATGGAGTACCCCCTGGCGGTGCAGAACGCGAAGATCGCCCTTCAGCAGGCCAGGCAACTGGGGCTCCTCGGCAAGGACATCATGGGCAGCGGATTTGACTTCGACGCAACCGTCCACAGGGGAGCCGGTGCCTTTGTATCCGGCGAGTCCACTGCCCTCATGAACGCCCTGGAGGGCAGGGTGGGCGAGCCCAGGCCCAAGTACGTCCACACCTCGGAGAGCGGCCTGTGGAACCGGCCCAGCCTGCTCAATAACGTGGAGACCTGGGCCAATGTGCCCCTCATCATGAACTGTGGAAGCACCTGGTTCTCTTCCATAGGCACTGAAAAGAGCAAGGGAACCAAGATATTCTCTTTAGTGGGGAAGGTCAACAACACCGGCCTGGTGGAGGTCCCCATGGGAATCAGCCTCTCTGATATCATCTACAAGATCGGGGGCGGCATCGCCGGAGGAAAGAGGCTGAAAGGAGTGCAGACGGGAGGCCCCTCCGGGGGGATAATTCCGGCCAGGCTGCTGGACACCCCCGTCGATTACGATGAACTGACCTCTCTCGGCTCGATGATGGGCTCAGGCAGCGTCATTGTCATAGATGAGGACACCTGCGTCGTGGACCTGGCCCGCTATTTCGTTGACTTCCTCTGCGACGAGTCCTGCGGCAAGTGCCTGCCCTGCCGGGAGGGCCTGAAACGCATGCGTGAGATTCTTCAGGCCGTGGTAGAAGGCCGGGCTGGGGAGGAAGACATCGCTGCCCTGCGGGATGTCTGCGACCTCATGAGGAAGTCCTCCCTCTGCGCCCTGGGCCGAACGGCAGTCAATCCGGTTTTGAGCACCCTGGCCTACTTTCCGGACGAGTATGAGGCCCATGTCAAAGAGAAGAGATGCCCTGCCGCAGCCTGCAAAGCGCTCCTCTCCTATTCCATCGATCCCCAAGCCTGCATAGCCTGCGGCCTGTGCAGCAAGAACTGCCCCAAAAACGCCGTCCTGGAGGCAAAGGACGGCATCTATGCCATTGACCAGTCTCTGTGCAGCCGCTGCGGCATCTGCTTTGAGGTCTGCCCTCCCCGGGCGGGAGCTGTCAAGAAGCTCTCTCCCGCTCGTTTGGGCTCTGATTCGAAGGTCGGGGCAGGGAGGAGAGGACCAGATAAAGAAGTTGGCAAAAGAAGGTGCGGGAGGAACGAGGAGTGCGAGAGAAGAGATGGCAGAGAATGTAGAGAACGGAGCGTAGCAGGAGGCGATATGCCATGAACGGCACGACGAAAAGTGGGGCTTCCGATATGTCCGCCGATATGTCTGCCGTCGAGACGCCCGGCGCCTCGAACGATGTCAAGTCCGTGGGGCCAGAACGGAAGGCGACAATAGTAATCGACGGCTGCAAGATAGAAGCCGCCTGCCCGGCCAGCATCCTGGAAGCTGCCGGGAGGGCAGGAATTAGCATACCAACCCTCTGCCATCACCCCGCCCTGGAGCCCTACGGCTCCTGCCGGCTCTGCACTGTGCAGATAGAAAAGGATGGTCGAAAGAGGTTTGTCACCGCCTGCAACTACCCCGTGGAGGATGGACTGGTGGTCAATACCTGCTCTCCTGAGGTCAAAGCCATCCGCAAGATGCTCATTGAGCTTCTGCTGGCTGCCTGTCCTCAGGAGCCCAGGATTCTAGATCTGGCCAGTCAGTTCGGCATTGACAGGCCCCGTTTTGCCCAGGAGACCGGAGAGTGCATACTCTGCGGCCTGTGCCATCGCGTCTGCGAGGAGATGGTGGGCGTCTCGGCCATAAATGCTCAGCAGCGGGGGGTCTCAAGGAAGGTGGACACGCCCTACGGGGAGCTTTCCGAGGAATGCATCGGCTGCGGGGCGTGCGCCAGGGTCTGCCCGACCAGTTCCATCTCCAAGAGAAAGAATATCTATCCTCTGACGGCTGCCGAGATCAGCGATATCGAAGAGAGAAGGCTGGCGGGAAAGAGAGATGCGGCTTTGGGCGTCTTCAGCCGGCTCTTTTCGGCCAGGAGCGGCATAGAAGGCCAGGATGGAGGAATGGTTACAGCCATACTCTGCCGGGCACTGGAGACGGGCCGAATTGATGCTGCAATTGTAGCCGGGAGAGACACAGTCCTGGGTGCGGCAGGATCTGTGGCCAGGGACCGGTCTGCTGTGCTGGATGCCCGGGGGACCAAGTATGTGCGCATCTCCGTGCTGCCCGCTCTCTTGAAAGCTCTGGGAGAGGGCGCGCGGAAGATAGCAGTGGTGGGCACGCCCTGCCAGATCAGGGTCATCCGAAAGCTGGAGAAGGCAGGATACTTCCAGGAAAATTATCCCGGAACTGAGATATTTGCCATAGGCCTGTTCTGCTTTGAGAGCTTTGACTACTCCGCCCTGAAGGAGCATGCCTTCAGGCTCTGGGGAATCGACCTCGATTCTGCCAAAAAGATGCAGATCGCCAAAGGGAGGTTCAGAGTCAGGATGGGTGAGAAGGCAGGCGAAAAGGAAGGTGAAAAGGCAGGCGAAAAGGCGAGAGAAAAGGCAAATGGCATAGAATACTCTTGCCGGGTGGCGGAATTGGCTCCTGATGTCCGGGCGGGCTGCAGCTTCTGCGATGACCTGGTCAGCCGGCTGGCAGACATCTCCATAGGCTCAATCGGCAGTGCTCAGGGGTACTCCACAGTTGTGGTGCGCTCCGAGCGGGGCAACATGCTCCTGGAAGGGGTGCAGTATACGGCAGGAGAGGCGAATCGGGATGAAGTGGCCAGGATTTCTGCCATCAAAAAGGGAAATGCTGACAGCAGTTTTGCCCGACTTATCGAAACATCTATACTTGATCAGTATTCTTCATAGCTCTCATGAACTACTCATTCAAGCGCGGCTTTAAGCCCGATATGGGGAGAATCGCCGCTGTTATGGCGGAAGAATTTCCCGGAGATATAAGGGAAGAAAACGGCGTGATCACCTTCAGCTTCGGGGCCATGAAGAGCATTTGCGTAAAAATTGATGGCAAGAAGCTGGATGTAACCACGGAGTCGGATCCATCCGTTTCCGACCAGGTGGTGCTGGATACCAACAAGCGTTTCAGGAATTTCCTGGAGAAGGCCACGGGATACACTGCCAAGCAGAGGCTACAGATGGCAAAGAAAGAGGTCTCCAAGGATTAGGAGTAAACTGTGACAGGAGAGGATGTCATATTCACTTTTTATCTGGTTGCCCCAACTCCGTCAGTCCGACTCGCGCTTCCCATACTTAGAATAGGCTGATCTTTCCTTTGACAAACTGCTCCACCAGTTGGTCGGTGCTCTCCATCCAGAAGTCGAGAATCTCGTTTATATTGGACTCCAGGGCTGGGCTGGCCGTAGTGCCTCTGCCCTCGCCATTTCCTTTGTCCATGCTGATCTGAACGCTGCGCAGCAGCGGCCGGCTTACCGGGGAGCCTATCTTGCTTACCAGCGTAACGCGCGCTTCTTTTACGCCTTCGATCTCGGCGATCTCGGCTGCCGCCTTCTGAGCCAGTACATTATAGATCTTGCCCACATGGCTTACCGGATTTTTTCCGGCTATGGCTTCCATGGTCATGGGCCGCAGAGGAGTGATCAGGCCGTTTCCGCGATTGCCCCGCCCTGTAGCCCCATCATCACCCATCTCAATGGAGCTGCCGGTTACAGTAAGGTAGATGCTCTCTCCGGTATCGGCACTGTTTACCCAGATTTTGGTCTGATCCAGGTCGATTTCCTCCGGTTTATAAAGTCCTTCTAAAGCATCACCAATGGCATGCTCTGCAAGGCTTTCAGTTTTTTTCATGACCGCCTCTCGAATCCGTTCTTTGGCCTCATCATATTCCTGCCGGGAGCTGATGAATCGGCCGACCATGGCCGCCGCCACTACCAAAGTAAGCTCTTCACCCCTGCGCACAGCCATCAGCTTGATGTCTTCGCCTGTCCCTCTGACATTTGCCACATCATCCTCCAGCGCCAGGACCAGCCTCTCCGTCCAGGAGAGAGGCGCATATCCCACGCCGATGGATGTATCATTTGCCCCTTGGCCCATGAGGCTTTGCAGTTCGACAGCCCCCTCCTCCAGCCTCGGTTCCACCCGGAATTGCTCAAGATATTTCAGGTTTTTGTGCAGATAGTCGGCTGTAGAGCTTTCAATGATCTCGCCCATAGGCATATGGGGTGGCCGGGTGGCTCTGCCTCCCACTACTACTGAGGGTGGTGTGATTATCGTTCCTCCGGAGAAACGCGGCGCGCTTTTGCCGGCGATGATCAGAACTTTGTCCACATTATGGTGCAGGATCCGGCTGAATCGCTCCAGATAATATGAGCATAGAGAGCGTGATATTGCCTCGGATATCCCATCAGCCAGAGTGTCCGGGTGCCCCAGGCCCTTTCGCTCCACAATCTCAATAGACGGAACAACGTACCTGTTTACGGCAATCATAAAATCACAGGCATATATAGTGATTATTAAGATTAATATGTTTTGAATCTCAGGCATGAATTTATAAGCTTGAAAAACGCAGGCCGAATTATATGAGTGAAACTTCGGCCATTTCCGGTCAAGAGACCATTCAGGAGTCCTTTGTCAAAAGGATAACCGCTCTGGAGTCCGACAACAAGAACCTCGCAGAGGAGCTGGAAACCACCAAGATGGAGAGAGAAGAGGTGAGGGCAAAGCTCTTCGAATCTCTCATCGCCAACAAAAAGTATCTGCGAGAGGTGGAGCGGCTGAAGAAAGAGAATGCTCAGCTCAAGAGGATGCCGTTGTTCATGGCCACGGTCGTGGAGATCGGGCCGGACTATGTGCTGCTGCGCCAGCACGGCAACAATCAGGAGTTCATAACCACGGTGCCTCCTGAGCTGATGGAGAGCATCCAGCCCAACTCCCGGGTGGGCATAAACAACTCCCTTACCATTGTTCGCGTCCTGGACAGGTCGGTGGACGTCCGGGCCAAGGTTATGGAGCTGGTCGAGGCTCCCGATGTGACATATGAGCAGGTGGGCGGCCTGGAGAGCCAGATCCAGGAGGTAAGGGAGACTGTGGAGCTGCCTCTCACCAATCCTGAGATCTTCCAGGAGATCGGCATTGAGCCGCCCCGAGGTGTGCTGCTCTACGGACTGCCGGGAACGGGCAAGACCATGCTCGCCAAGGCAGTGGCCCACGAATCCCGGGCCACCTTCATTCACATGTCCGGCTCGGAGCTGGTGCACAAGTTCATCGGCGAGGGCGCGCAGCTCGTTCGCGATATCTTCCAGATGGCCCGCGAGAAGGCGCCGAGCATCATATTCATAGATGAAATCGATGCCGTAGGCAGCATCAGGACCCACGACGGGACCACGGGAAGCGCTGAAGTCAACCGCACCATGATGCAGCTTTTGGCGGAGATGGACGGCTTTAGGACGCGGGGCGACATCAAGATCGTCGCGGCCACCAACAGAATCGATATCCTCGATCCGGCGCTGCTCCGTCCCGGACGCTTCGACCGTATAATTGAAATTCCCATGCCGTCGGCGGAAGGAAGGATCAAGATCCTGGAGATTCACGCCCGCAAGATGAAGATGGATGAGGATGTGGATCTGATTGAGGTCGCCAGGATGACTGAAGAGGCGAGCGGTGCCGATCTCAAGGCCATTGTGGTGGAGGCAGGAATGAATGCCCTGCGCCGGGGAGCAACCAGCGTAGCCACCACCGACTTCGACCGGGCCATCGCCAAGGTGCTGGGCGACGAGATCCAGGGATCGGAAGACGCTCTGAGGATGTTCTCCTGAGGATGTTTCGCTGAGGGAGGCCTTTGCAGGTTTACTGGGCTCCCTCAATAAAAAAAGAGATGTCAAAGGCGGCCTTTTGCCGCCATCATTTCTTTTCAATCCGGTTCGAACTTAATTATTTATTTCAATTCATTCTTGCCCGGGCTTCACGGCGCTGACTTTGATGCTCAGGACGGAGTCAGCCACTTCCTTCTGCTGCTGGGCGGATATCTGGGGCAGCTCGATTGCCCCCGGCCGGGAGGACTCGCAACAGAGCAGCGACTGCACGGGAAAGCTCGACTCCGCCACAACGCGCACATCGGAGAAGCCCACATCCCGGATGATCTGCAGGTATGCTTCCTTCATGATGGCTCCGGCCAGGCAGCCGATGTAGGCCCTGGTTGATGCCTTGACGAAATCGGGCAGCTCTCTGGTCAGGACCACATCGGATACGGCGAGCCTGCCTCCGGGCTTGAGCACCCGGAAGGCCTCCCGGAAGGTCATTGTCTTATTGGGAACCAGGTTGATCACGCAATTGGAGATGACAACATCCACATAGTTGTCGGCGACCGGCATATTCTCCAGGTCGCCCTGCCGGAAGTCGATGTTGGTGTAGCCGCCTTTGCGGGCGTTAGCCCTGGCCCTGTCCACCATCTCTGAGGTTATATCTACGCCGATGACCTTTCCGGAGGGTCCGATGCGGGAGGAGGCTAAAAAGCAGTCGAATCCCGCTCCTGCCCCCATGTCGAGGACCACCTCTCCGTCTTGCAGCGTTGCTAAAGCCACGGGATTGCCGCAGCCCAGCCCCAGATTCGACTCCGGGGGCGCGGCGGAGATCTCCTCCTCGGAATAGCCCATTCTCTTGCTGACCTCCTGCGGAACGTCAGTCGCGCCGCAGCAGGAGCAGCCGCTCCGGGATGAATAGTAAGATGTTGCCTGTTTGGCAATGCTGGCGTAGCCCTCTTTAACGGCTCTCTTGATCTCTCTCTCTTTCAATGTCATTGTACCCCACCTTCCTTGAATGCGTTGTTCTTGGCGATATCCTGTGGAAACTGTATCTCCCTGCCTTGCACCTAGGCTCTAATTAAGGTTTCTTTGTCATGATAATTGATGAGGACACTAATGTATCTCTTGAGGCTCATAATCTCCAATTCTCTTGACAAGCGATTGGTGCCATAGCCACAGGCCGATTATGGCGGATATTGATGCCACCAGCCAGACGGCGAACCACAGGCGCATCAGGCCGTCGGTCGGCAAGCCCTGGGATAAAATGAAGGCGGCGGCTCCGCCGGTTACAATTGCCGAGAAGAATACATTCGCAGAGGGAGCAATTCCGTCCCGATAGGAGGAGCAGAAGCGCTCCCACTCCTTCTCCGCCCGACCGGCTAAGGAGACGGGATTTCTTCCCAGGAATACCCCCACCCTCTTGATGCGGGAGTCGGCGGACATGATGTAGAGGTCGTAGCTGATGGCCACCAGAGGAACAAAGTAAAGCAGCCAGAATATATCCGCAATCTTCACACCCATATCCACGGAGCTGAGCCCGAACAGGACGGTGATGAAGGCCAGCTTCATGGTAACCAGCTCTGTGCGCTCGTTCTGCGTTCTGATCTTCTCTTCGTGCAGCGTCCGCAGAAATTCCTGATCGTTCTCTTCCATCCCGACTCCTCTTGATATCTTTGAAATCTTTGAAGCCTCTGAAGTTGCTGAGGCTTTGATGTTCCTGCTGTCAATGGATCAAAGACGCTTTTAAATATTAATAACTTTTGTATGTTATATTATTATTTCAGTTTATAAAACGAAAAATTTTAATATTTGAAATAGACATTATAAAATATTAGGGGTATTTTAGATGGCAAAAGCAATGAAGGCAAGGGGAAGACTACTGGACAGCAGATATTTGGAGTTCTTAGATTATTTACAGAGAATGGGGCAGCTGCAAAGTATCACCCGCATGATAAATTGCCTCTCCGGCCAGCAGGATGGCGATACGATATATTCGATGTACTCTTTTTGGAGGAAGGGGTGGATTGAGGTCAGAGAGACGGAGAAGATGAGCAAGACCGGCCTGGAAAAGGAGTATGCAGTCAAGGTGAGGCTCGCCAGCCTGGAAGAGTTCTTCCGGCAGAGGAGGCTCTCTTGCGAATCGTGAACCGAATCAATCATAATAGATTTATTCTCAACCGCCGGAGAGGGGCCGGATGAGACCCATTGATCAGGTGCTTGAAACCTCGGAGAAGATCCGCAGCATGGAGATCAGGGGCGCGGGCCGGATCGCCACCGCCGCTGCCGCATCCCTGCGGGACTATGCCCTGGCCCTGCCGGAGCAGGAGATCGATGAATATATCCGGCAGATGAAGGAGGCCGCGGAGACCCTCCTCAAGACCCGGCCCACAGCGGTCTCTCTCTCCAATGCCATTCGCATGGTGATGAAGTACCATGCCGACGATCTGCCCTCTGCCCGCCAGTCTATCGTCTCCAATGCCGACCGCTTCATCGAAAATTCCGCCAGGGCGGTGGAGAGGATCGGGGCCATCGGCAGCCGGAGGATCAGGGACGGCGACACAGTGCTCACCCACTGCAACTCCATGGCGGCCATATCGGTTATCAGTGCTGCCCATAGGTCTGGAAAGAAGATCAGGGTGATCGCCACCGAATCGCGACCGAGATTTCAGGGCATCACCACCATCGGCATGCTGGACAGGCTGGGGATTGAGACGGAGCTGATCGTCGATTCGGCGGTGAGAAGCGTCATGAACGAGGTGGACCTGGTGGTGGTGGGAGCGGATGTCATCACCGCCAACGGCACTTTGGTCAACAAGATAGGCACAGCCCAGATTGCCCTGGCGGCACATGAGGCCCGGACAAGCTTCATGGTGGCAGCCGAGACCTACAAGTTCTCTCCCCAAACCATCCTGGGGGAGCTGGTGACCATCGAGGAGCGTGACTTCCGGGAGGTGCTGCCCGACATTTCCAGGTACAGCCATGTGCGGGTGAGAAATCCGGCCTTCGATGTCACGCCTCACCGGTACATCGACCTGATCTGCACCGAGGCCGGGGCCATCCCTCCAGAGATGAGCTATCTGATAATCAGAGAGCGGCTGGATTGGGAGATCGAAGAGGAGAGCGTGGACGGGAGTAAGATGCATTGATGCATCGACGAATTAAGAATGGCTCCTCGCTACTTCCTGTGGGTGGTGAAGTGGCTCTTTGTCTCTGTGTCTCTGCGCCTCTGTGGTTGGCCAGGCCGACAATTAAGCCTACTGCTACTGAACAAAACCACAGAGGCACAGAGGC
>DAOPZB010000020.1:0-14127 GCA_035353195.1 Methanothrix sp.
CGCCGATGAAGTAGTAGGCTACCTTGTTCCGGTTTGCGGACTTGGCATGCCTGTCCACGGCGTTGTAGGCTACGTTGATCTTGCCGCCGGTGTACCACTTGAAGTAGGGCTTGGCGGAGTCATCGAGAACCTGAGTGTAGGGCTGGTACCAATCAGCGAAGCTCTGGGCCATCTCGTCCCAGAAGTCTACGTAATTAGCAGAGCACCAATCGCGCATCTCTTTCTCAGTCTTGAAGCCCTTCTTCTTCATCCACTGATATGCATTGGAGTGCTCAACGATCCACTGTGGTGTGTTGAAAATCCTGGTTTCTTCCTGCAGAGCAGCAGTCTTTGCTGTGTCAGCCAATTTCATACCTCCTTGAAATTAAAGTGCTTCCCATACCCGTGATGGCCTGGACTAAAATCGAAGAACAATTCCTGACCATCGCCCGACTTAGTGCGGAAGGCTCGGGAAACATCGGCTCCAAACTTACCTGATCATTTATAAAGTTAACGCGATAAAAATTGTAATGATTTTTCATAATAATGATTTATTGGAATAAATGTTCAGTCACTCTCTTATTTGGCAAATTATTGCAAGGAAAATGAATGATACTGATAATTGGTCCTGGCCGGGAAGTCATGATCGTTTCTCTCTGTCTCTCTCGCCTCTGTGGTTGGGGCCAAGCCGGTAATTAACCCTACTGCTACCGAACAAAACCACAGAGGCACAGAGATGATATTAGCACCTGAAAGACAGAATGGCTTAAGTTAGTCCACAGGAGATGGCGAAGAGCCAAAAAATGGGCAAAAAAGGGTGGAATTCCCGCTCACTTGATGAGCGGGATGGCATCCACGGACTCGGGGTTGGCCAGTGCGGAGATATCTCCCACCGGATTGCCCAGGGCCTTGGCCTTGATGACGCGGCGCATGATCTTGCCGGACCTGGTCTTGGGGACGTCGTTGACGAAGTAGACGACCTCAGGATAGGCCACGGGTCCCAGAACCGTGCGCACGTGCTTGGCCAGCGTCGGCTTGAGGTCCTCGGCAGCTTCTATGCCGGTCTTGAGGATGACGAAGGCCACAATGACCTCGCCCTTGACCTCGTCGGGCTTGCCGATGACCGCCGCTTCGGCGACCTTGGGATGGCTGACCAGAGCGGACTCGACCTCGGCATTGGAGATCCTGTGTCCGGCTACCTTCAGCACATCATCGATCCTGCCCTGGATGGTGAAGTATCCGTCCTTGTCCTTGGTGGCCTTGTCGCCTGCCAGGTATGTGCCGGGCCGAATCTCCCAGTAGGTGGACCAGTACTCCTTCTTGTACCTGACTTCATCTCTGAAGAAGGCACGCAGCATGGACGGCCAGGGTGTATTGCTGACGATGTTGCCTCCGGAGCCGGGCGGAACGGGGTTGGCGTCCTCATCCAGGATGTCGACGTTGAATCCGGGCAGCGGGAATGTCGGCGAGCCGGGCTTGAGGGCCGTGATGGGCAGGGGTGACACCAGGAAGCATCCGGTCTCCGTCTGCCACCAGGTGTCCATGATCTGCAGCTTGCCGCCGCCGAAGTTGTTTCTGTACCAGATCCAGGCCTCTGGATTGATGGGCTCGCCCACAGATCCGAGCAGCCTCAGGCAGGATATGTCGTGCGTCTTGGGCCACTGATCTCCGGCCTTCATGAACATCCTGACGGCAGTGGGGGCGGTATAGAGCACCGACACCTTGTTTTCGCTGATGATCTTAAACCACCTGCTGAAGTCGGGATAGTCGGGGGAGCCCTCATAGATCATGCTCGTGGCACCGAGGCACAGCGGTCCGTATACGACATAGCTGTGGCCGGTGATCCATCCTACATCGGCAGTGCACCACCAGACATCGGTGTCCTTGATATCGAAGACCCAGCTCAGGGTTTGGGCGGGGGTGACGCAATAGCCCCCGTGGACGTGCTCGATACCCTTGGGCTTGCCGGTGGTTCCTGATGTGTAGAGGATGAACAGGCGATCCTCGGAATCGCACTTCTCCGTCTCGCAGACATCGGACTGCTTGGCAACCAGCTCATGATACCAGACATCCTTTCCGGCCTTCATGGGCACATCGATGCCTGCTCTCTTGACAACCACAACCTTCTGCACGCTGGGGGTGTTGGCTGTTGCATCATCCACATTGGGCTTGAGGGGCAGGGGCTTGCCGCGCCTGAAGAAGCCGTCGGTGGTGATGACGACCTTGGACTCGGCGTCCAGAATGCGGCTGTTCAGGCCTCCGGAGGAGAATCCGGAGAAGACCACGCTGTGAATGGCGCCGATCTTGGCGCAGGCCAGCATGGCGATGGGCGTCTCGGGGATCATGGGCATGTAGATGGAGACTCTGTCGCCCTTGACTACGCCCAGGCTCTTGAGGCCGTTTGCAAGCTTATTGACCCTCTTGGCCAGATCCGCATAGGTTATCTTCTGGGTGGGCTGGTCCATGGGCTCGGGGACGAATATGTAGGCTACCTTGTCCTTCTTGGCTCCGGCAGCATGTCTGTCCACGGCATTGTAGGCCACGTTGATCTTGCCGCCTACGAACCACTTGGCATAGGGCGGAATCCAGCTCAGTGCCTGGCCATAGGGCTCAAACCAGTCGGCATAGGTCTTGGCCATCTCATCCCAGAATTGGATGTAATTCTGGCCGGTCCAGGCTCTCATCTCGCGCTCGCTCTTGAACCCCTTCTTCTTCATCCACTGCATGACATTGGAGTTCTCGGCGAGATCTCTGGGCGGCTCGAATACTCTCGTCTCCTCGTATAGCACAGACGTTGTTGCTTTTTGCTCAGCCAATTTTGTAACCTCCTTTAAATCCCCACTTCTTCCCGACTCCCTAAATCCGCTTCAAAGCATGTGCATGGCCTCAGGGCGAGCCATTGTACTGGACGGGTCTTTTTATTCTGCAGGACCGAAAAGCTTAGCCAGCAGGGCTATTTCGGGAATATTGTAGCGATCGATAATTATCCTTTTTTTTCATTTATAAAGTTGTCGAGGCGAACTAAACAAATGATTAATTATTATCATTAATTATAACCATGATAGAAAATTTCCCTGGATTTATTTTTCATTTCTCTTAAGTTTATCCTCTTCGCTCTTTTTGCGGGCTAACGCGAGGAGAATGGGCTTGATATCGGATCATGTCAGACAAATTAATGATGAAAATAAAAGGGAAAAAGAAAAAAAATTAAAAAAATGTTCCTCTCATTTGCTTATTTAATGAGAGGTATGGCCTCTACTGCCTCTGGATTGGCCAGAGCCGAAAGGTCGCCGGTGGGATTGCCCAAAGCCTTGGCCTTGATGACCCGGCGCATGATCTTTCCGGATCTGGTCTTGGGCACGTCCTTGACGAACAGGACCGTCTCCGGGTAAGCTACTGGACCCAATACAGTGCGGACGTGTTTTGCCAGCTCCTTCTTCAGGTCCTCGCTCTCCACCTGTCCGGTTCTGAGGATGACGAAGGCCACTATGACCTCGCCCTTGACCTCATCCGGCTTTCCGATGACAGCCGCCTCGGCCACCTTGGGATGGGATACGAGGGCGGACTCGACCTCGGCGTTGGAGATCCTGTGTCCGGCAATCTTCAGCACGTCGTCGATCCTGCCCTGGATGAAGAAGTATCCGTCCTTATCCTTCATGGCCTTGTCGCCCGCCAGATATGTGCCGGGCCGAATCTCCCAGTAGGTGGACCAGTATTCCTTCTGGTACCTCTCCGGATCTCGGTAGAAGGCCCTTAGCATGGACGGCCAGGGGGTGGCGCTGACTATGTTGCCTCCCGAGCCGAGCGGTACCGGGTTGGCTTCCTCGTCCAGGACATCGATGTTAAATCCAGGCAGCGGGAAGGTCGCAGATCCGGGCTTCAGGGGAGTGGTGGGCAGGGGAGATACCAGGAATGTGCCGGTCTCCGTCTGCCACCAGGTGTCCATGATGGGCAGCTTGCCTGCTCCGAAGGTGTTCCTGTACCAGATCCAGGCCTCGGGATTGATGGGCTCGCCCACAGATCCCAGCAGCCGCAGGCTGGAAACATCGTACTTCTTGGCCCAGGTGTCTCCGGCTTTCATGAGCATCCTCACAGCGGTGGGCGCGGTGTAGAAGACCGACACCTTGTTGTCCTGAATTATCTTATACCATCGGCCCAGGTCCGGGAAGTCCGGAGACCCCTCATACATCATGCTTGTGCAGCCCAGAGTAAGTGGGCCGTATACGATGTACGAATGGCCGGTAATCCATCCGATATCGGCTGTGCACCACCAGACATCACTGTCCTTGATGTCGAAGACCCAGTGCAGGGTCTGAGCAGGACCGACCTGGTATCCGCCGTGGACGTGCTCGATACCTTTGGGCTTGCCGGTGGTTCCGGAGGTGTAGAGGATGAACAGCCTATCTTCGGTATCCATCTTCTCGCATTCGCATTTGTCGGACTTTCCTGCCACCAGGTCGTCCCACCAGATGTCCTTGCCATCTTTCATGGGAACCGAGACACCTGTCCTCTTGTATACCACTACCTTCTGTACTGATGGGGTATTGGCTGTGGCCTCGTCAACATTGGGCTTGAGGGCCAGGGGTTTGCCGCGCCTGTAGAAGCCATCCACGGTGATGACCACTTTTGCCTCGGCATCCATGATCCTGCTGTTCAGGCCGCCGGCGGAAAATCCGGAGAACACAATGCAGTGAATGGCACCGATCTTGGCCACGGCCAGCATGGCGATGGGCAGTTGCGGGATCATGGGCATGTACAGCATCACCCTGTCTCCCTTGACCACGCCCAGGCTCTTGAGGCCGTTGGCGAACTTATTGACCTCCTTTTCCAGCATTCCGTAGGTGATCTTTTGGGTGGGTTGGTCTACTGGCTCAGGCACGAAGATGTAGGCTACCTTGTCCTTCTTGGCGCCCTGGGCGTGCCTATCCACGCAGTTATGGGCCACATTGCACTTGCCGCCCACAAACCACTTGGCATATGGCGGTTTCCACTCCAGGGTCGAGCCCCAGGGCTCAAACCAATCGGCATAGGTCTTGGCCATCTCCCCCCAGAACTGGATGTAGTTAGCAGAGCACCAGAGGCGCATCTCGCGCTCTGTCTGAAATCCCTTCTCCTTCATCCACTTCATGACGTTAGAGTTCTCTGCCAGCTCTCTTGGTGCCTCGAATATCCTTGTCTCTTCTAGCAAGACTGATGTCTTTGCTGTTGCTTTCTGGTCAGCCAATTTTATACCTCCTTTTTTTAATCGCCACGTGCTTCCGCACTATCTCAATAGCTCTGGGACAAGCTACTGCCCGATAAAATCTCCATCCGCCCAACCTCCGTTTATAGCCTTATGAGGTCGCTACTTATCAAACGAAGAGCTGCCTCGGAAGCAGTTGTGATGACCATCCATTATCTTTATCTTTCATTAATAAAGTTATCGCGAGAAATTTCTTTAATGATTAAATATTATCATTATTAATTACTAATATGTTGTACAGATGAAGATTATTTTTATAAGAATGCATATTCCAAAAAAATTTGGGATCCCGTTCAGACGATCTTGGGGATCCCATCTACTGCTTCAGGATTCATGAGGGTGGATATGTCTCCCACCGGCTGGCCCATGGCCTTGGACCTGATAACGCGGCGCATGATCTTGCCGGATCTGGTCTTGGGCACGTCATTTACGAAGTGTATCTCCTCAGGAATGGCTATTGGGCCCAGTGTCGCCCTTATATGTTTGCTCAAATCCTTCTTCAATTCCTCGCTTGGAGTTACCCCTCCTCTCAATATGGCAAAGACGATTATCACCTCGCCCTTGACTGCATCGGGCTTGCCGATAACAGCGGCCTCAGCCACCTTGGGATGGGACACTGCGGCAGATTCGATCTCGGAGTTGCCCAATCTGTGGCCTGCCACCTTGATGACGTCGTCAATGCGTCCCTGGACCCAGAAGTAGCCGTCGGCGTCAACCCTGCCCTTGTCCCCCGCCAGGTATGCTCCCGGAGCCACACTCCAGTAATGATCCCAGTAGGTCTTCATGTATCTGGCCGGGTCCTTGTAGAAGTCCCTGAGCATGGTTGGATAAGGCGTAGTTATGACCAAATTTCCGCCCTGTCCGGTAGGCACCTTCTTTCCGGCCTCGTCCCATACCTCGACGTTGTATCCGGGCAGCGGCATGGTACACGATCCTGGCTTGAGCGGCGTTATGGGGAGCGGCGAGTTGATGAACGTGCCGGTTTCCGTCTGCCACCATGTATCCATAATCTGCAGCTCGTCTCTGCCGATATGCTTCCTGTACCACATCCAGGCCTCGGGATTTATGGGCTCGCCCACAGTTCCCAGCAGCCGGAGACTCTTCAGGTTGCACTTCTCAGACCACTCCGCTCCAGCTTTCATGAACATCCTTATGGCAGTGGGTGCAGTGTAAATGACCGACACCTTGTGCTCCTCAACGATCTTCCACCATCTTGAGAAGTCCGGAAAGTCTGGAGATCCCTCATATATTACGCTGGTAACGCCCAGCATCAGGGGGGCGTACACGATGTAGCTGTGGCCGGTCACCCATCCGATATCAGCCGTGCACCACCAAACATCGCTGTCCTTCAGGTCGAACACCCAGTGCAGGGTCTGCGGCGTTCCTACGCAGTATCCGCCATGGGCATGCTCAATGCCTTTGGGTTTGCCCGTCGTTCCGGAGGTGTAAAGGATGTACAGTCTATGCTCGGGATCCAGCTTCTCACACTCACATTCAGTCGGCTGGTCTTTTATCAGTTCATGCCACCAGACGTCTCTTGCATTCCAGGCGACTTTATTTCCGCACCTCTTATAGACGATCTGCTTTTGGACGGTGGGGCAGGTCTGGAGTGCTTCATCAGCCGCATCCTTCAGCGGCACGACTTTTCCCCGCCTCCAGAATCCGTCCACGGTAATTGATACAACTGATTCGCCATCCTGCACTCTGGCCGCATAGGCTGAAGTGCTGAAGCCTGAGAAGACCACGCTGTGAATGGCTCCAATCTTGGCGCATGCCAGCATGGCCATGGGCAGCTCAGGTATCATGGGCATGTAGATGGAGACTCTATCGCCCTTCTTTACACCCAGGCTCTTGAGGCCGTTGGCTAACTTGTTCACCTCTCCATACAGGTCTGCATAGGTGATAATCCGGGTATCGCCGATAGGCTCTCCGATGGCTATGTAGGCGACCTTGTCTTTTTTCGCTGTCTTCATATGCCTGTCTACGGAGTTGTAGCAGGCATTGACCTTGCCACCCACGAACCACTTGGCATATGGTGGCTTCCAGTCGAGCACTTTTGTAAACGGCTCAAACCATGTCGCATACTCTTTTCCCATCTCACCCCAGAATTCATCCAGGTTCTTGGAGCACCATTCGCGCAGCTCCTTTTCGGTCTTGAAGCCCTTCTTCTTCATATACTGCATGACATTGGAGTTTTCGACAAGACCCTTTGGGGGATAAAAGAGCCTCGTCTCCTCCAGCAAAACAGAAGTCTGCTCTGATGCCTTTTCCTCAGCCATTTATACACACCTCCTCTTTGTATGATTTTCCCAATCATCCAAAAGATTTGGCATCTATTTTCTCGATTTCTATCCGTCGCCTTTGAAGTTAGATACTTAAAATCACCTTTGGACGATCAGGCTAATCATAACATTTAATAATGTTCATCATTAATAAAGCTAATGGTGACAATCAGCTTCATAATCGCAGAACACCTTTCAGGTAGAAGGGATTCGATTCCTCTATCTTTATTCGGCAGAACTTTCCGAGATCCGGCGCGCCTGAGACAACAATGCCGGTATAATTTGAAGATCTGGCCTTCATGGTCGCGCCGCTTCCGCACTCTGTTACCAGGGCATCCAATACCTGCCCCATATGGCGGCAGTTTTTCCGGGCGGCGATTTCCAGCCACAGGGCCGTCATCTCCCTTGATCTTTCCTTCTTGATCCGGTCCGGCATGTCGTAGAGCCGCGCGGCAGGCGTGCCCGGCCGCGGGGAGAATCTGGTCACATTGACCTTGTCCGGCTGCACCTGCCGGACGGCATTCATGGTCTGCCGGAAGTCCTCCTCCGTCTCACCGGGAAATCCGCAGATCACATCGGTGTTTATGGTGATATCGGGCAGCGAAGAGCGCAGTGCCCCGATGATGGCGATGAATTCCTGAGCAGTATATCTCCTGCCCATCCTTTCCAGGACGTCATTTGAGCCCGACTGGAGGGGGATGTGCAGGAACCTGAATACCCTGGGACTTTGCAGCGCCCTGATCATCTCCTCCAGACGCGGCATCAGTGTGTCCGGATTCATCATGCCCACCCGCACCATGAAATCCCCCGGAAGGCTGGCCAGCCTGTCCAGAAGCTCCGGCAGGCTGCTGCCATTATCCGCGCCATAAGAGGCAGTGTCCTGAGCAGCAAGCTCTATCTCGAAAGCGCCCTGGAAGGCCAGGCTGCGGGCCTGTTCCACCACCTCGCCGGCGCTTTTGCTGGCCAGCCTTCCTCTCGCCAGGCGCACAATGCAGTAGGTGCATCTGCCGCTGCATCCTTCGGATATGTTTATGATGCCGATGCGATTTGCCGGCGTGCTGCGAAGGGACCCCGTCGTGCTCCCAATGCCTGCAATGCCGGCGGTGCCGGCGGAGGTTCGGCAGTCAAGTTCTGAAGGGGAAGGATGCGAAGGAGCCGGCCCTGATTGGGAAAAGAGGGCGGCTATCTCTCCCGCCGCCCCCCGGTCGAGGAGCCCCAATTGTTTTTTGCAGGGGATGGCCTGCAGGGAATCTGGCAGGGCGGATGGCAGGCAGCCGCCTATGACCAGGCGATCTCCCGGCAGCGCGCGCAGCCGGCGCAGGATCTTTCTCTCCGTCCTGGCAGTTACTGCGCAGGTATTGACTATCACCACATCGGCGCAATCGATGTTGGCCGGAACATGGCCGAGCCTCACCAGGGCGTCTGCCGTCTCCTGGGAGTTTCCGAAGTTTGCGGTGCAGCCAAAGGTCTCGATATAAAATTTCATGTGGCAGCCTGGATTCCCTGGCCTCGGAGATCAGCCTTCTCCTCCTGTCTTACCTGGTATATTCCTACTATCACTCCCATGATGGCCGGGGCCAGAAAGAATCCCCCGATACCGGCCACCAGAGCGCCTCCCAGGAAAGATAGGACCACCAGCAAGGGATGGAGCGATGACTTGGCGGCCACCAGGTAGGGCCGGATGAGAAGCTCGGATGGCAGGTAGATGAGGGCTGAGGCAAAGAAGAAGAATACGGCCGCCCCCTCGATTCCATTTGTATAATATCTGTAGGCGGTCACGGGAATGATGACCACCCAGGAGGTTAGGAATGGCACCATTCCCGCCACGAACACGATGCTGGCTAAGGCGAAGGGCCTGGGCAGGCCAAAGGCATAGAATATGGATGCGGCAATCATGCTCCCCAGGATGGAGGTATAAATCGTGCCGATGAATATGCCGCTCAAGATGCGGTCTATGCGGCTGATGTATCTCCAGTAGGCTTCCTTTTCCCTGGGGGGTAAAAGGGATACGATGGACTCCACGAAGTTCTCGCCCTCAACCAGTGTGAAGTAGCAGACGGGTATGGAGACTATGAAGTTGATTATGGCCATGGATGCCAGGCTTCCCATGTGCAGGACGGGGATGGACGACGCGATGGGAGCTATTATGCCGGCGGCGTTCTCCAGGCCCCCGGCTAAGATCTCCTTGATCCAGGGGGGAAGCTCCTGAATGGACCTCTCGGTGACCATGGCAAAGGCCATCTTCCATGCCTCCTGATTTTTGGCCAGGATCACGATCTGATTGGCGATCTCCAGCATGCCCAGCCCCAGGATGATGAAGAGGGGCAGGACTATGCAGATCACGGCCAATAGGGATCCCAGCTTTCTCCTCTCCCGGAAATGATCGCGTATGGGCCGGCCCACATAGGCGAAGACGGTGCCCAGGATTATGCCGTCCAAAAAGGGGAGGAAGAACAGGGCGACCAGGATCAGTGCGGCCAGGGCTATGAGCAGTATTCCTTTATGCTCTCTGAGATAGGGGCGGAAATGGTCATCCATTGGATGCAAGGCATGTTTCGCAGTTCATGGATAAAGCATTTCGGATTCGGATATTGAAGGCCGGAAGAGGTCAGGCCCGGGCCTCGGCCAGCATCCCCTCCAGCCTCTCCAGGCGGGGGCCAGGGTCGCTGTTCTGGCGGGCGACCCACTCCCTGAGCTTTTTGGCGGGCAGGCCCCGATCTATGATCTGCCCTGCCTTCTCCATTCCTTCCCTGATGCTGCCGGCCTTTCCGGACATGCAGAGCAGTGGAGAGGCGTTCAGGCAGACGATATCCCTCCGCTCTCCCCTCTCCCGGCCTTCCAGGATGCAGAGCAGCCTGATCGCCTCTTCTTCCCGGCTGCCGCTATGAAGCAGCGCCTGCTCGTCGCCCGCTTCAAGGCCCAGCTCCTGGGGGCGGAGGGTGTAGGTCTGCACACCTTGCTCCTCTGAGATCTCGGCCACCAGGGAGCGGCCCAGGGTTGATAGCTCATCCATGCCCCGCCGCCCGTCGGCGCTCCTGCCGTGCACCACGTAGGCCCGTTTGTAGCCGATCTCCTGCATGGCCTGAGCCACGGGCAGAACCATCTGCTCGGAGTAGACGCCCCGCACCGCCAGGGTTGGCCGGGCGGGATTGGAGAGGGAGCCGGCTATGTTGAGTATTGTGCCGAAACGGATTTGGGAGAGGATGCGCCCCAGGGCGGAGGGGTGGACTTTGGGGCTCATGCCGTTGAAGATGCCGATGCCGGCGCTCTCGATGCTCCTTTTCACAGTCTGCGGGTCGCACTCCACGTCGACGCCCAGGGCCTCAAGGATGTCCACTGTGCCGCACTTCGATGTGATGGCCCGCGCCCCGTGCTTGGCCATGATCACCCCGCCGGCGGCGGCCACCAGGGAGGCGGCGGTGCTGATGTTGAATGTCTTGATGCCGTCCATGCCCGTGCCGCAATTCTCTGAAAGCGGGCCGTCCACCTGGGGCCGGACCTTGACAGTGTCGGTCTCGTAGATGGCCTGCCAGATGCCGGCGATCTCCTGTGGCTCCGCGCCCTTGGCGGTGATGGCGGCGAGAAACGCGCCCTGATGCAGGTCGGGCTGCTCGTTTTTTAAGATCTGTTGAAATAGCGTGAATGCCTCCTCACGGGTGAGGCTCTCGCCCTTGATGAGTCCGTCCACATGGCTTCCGAAGTATCTCAGGCTATCTTCATCTGCAATCATGTTGTGTCATCCTGCTCATGCTCAATCTTTCATAATCATCATTTGCAGACCACCGATTTCATGCCCTCTCTCCTGGTGGAGTGGGCAAATGCCTCCTCTATTTGACCCAGGCCTGCCCTCCTGGTGATCAGCCAGTCGGCCCGGATGCGGCCGGATGTGAGTAGCTCAGCAGCCCGGCGGAACTGGCGGCTGGAGCAGCCGTAGGCTCCGCTGATGGAAAGCTCTCTGTAGTGCATCAGGGACAGGTCGATGAGCGGCTCGCCCTTTCCGGGCTGCGGGCCGGAGAAGATGCAGATTCTGCCGCCTGGGGAGAGCAGACGGAGCAGGCTGCTGTCGACATCGACCGCAGGGCTAGCGGTTAAGATGACGTCCGCGCCCTCTCCGTTCGTCTCGGCTGCTACAAGCTCCGCCGTGTCCTCCTCATCAGGATTGAAGACCGTGGCATGGGTATTGTTCTTCAGCGTGGCGACCCGTCCGGGCAGCTTCTCGGAGACGATGACCTTTGCCGCGCCGAAAGCGTCGGCCAGGAGGGCATGCAGGGCTCCGACGGGCCCGCCGCCAAAGATGAGGACGCTATCGCCTCTATCGCCCCCGGCAAGCCGCGCCTGCTCCTGGCCGTTGATGCAGCAGCCCAGGGGCTCGGATAGGGCGGCTAAAGCCGGGTCGATGCTCTTCGGCAGGAGGGCCAGGCAGGAGGAGAGGCTTTCTGCCGGCAGGGGGCACATTTCGGCAAAGCCGCCCGGAAAGTTGAAGCCCCTGATCCTGATGTTCGGGCAGCGGCCGTCCGTTCCCCGCCGGCAGGAGGGGCATCTGCCGCAGGCGATGCCCGGCCAGACGGCCACCAGGTCGCCCTCCCGGATGGGCTTATTCGAGCTGTTATTATTATCATGATAATAGTAATCGACACCTCCGCCGTCCAGTTGCACAATCCGGCCCACCAGCTCGTGGCCGGGGATGCAGGGGTAGATGAGGTCCCTGTGCCCCAGCTCCAGCATTTTGATGTCGGTGCCGCAGACGGCGCAGGCCTCCATCTTCAGCAGAGCCCCGCCCTGGGGCAGAGCCGGATCGGGCAGCTCTTCGACCTGCATTCTGCCCGGCCCTCTTAAAACTGCGGACAGCATATCCCTCCTCCTTTTTTCCTGTTCTCTCACTTGCTGATCCAAAATCTAAACTCTCACCACAAAGGCACAAAGGCACAAAGCCACAAAGTCGCACAAAGAACGGACCGCTTATTTCCACTCCAAGGCGGCATGACAATCATGGTCGTCTCTCTGTGCCTCTGTGGTTTTGCTTTGCCTGGTCTCGATCTCGGCTATTTCTTAGGCAGCTCCACAGTCATCAGCACCCGGTCCGTCTCCTCGACGAGCTTCCTCTGCTCGACGCCATACAGCCCGGCGAGTAGCGCCGCCCCGCCCATGCCCACTCCTTCTTTGACGTATCCCTGGGCGTAGATCTGCACCGGCGGGATGGTGGAGTGCTCCAGCCCCGGATCGGAGTAGTAATAGGGCCGGCCCACCGATTCGACTATCTCTCTGAAGTTGGCGGTCTTATCCTCGATGATGTATTTGGTGGTGGCAATGGAGATGTCGCCCTCGATTGCCAGGGCTTTGCCCAGCGCCAGGACGGCGGCCATCTGGGTGCCTCCGGCCAAAACCGTCTTGCAGCCGGAGAGGCCCTTCATGAGGCCCAGGGCAGCGGGCATCATGGGATCGCCCACCTGCTCCACCGCTCGCAGGGGATCGGCCTTCAGGCTGCCGGGGGCGATGCCTGCCCGGCTAAGGGCATCATTTACCACCTGCTGCTTGAGGCCGGTGGGATTGGACTGAAAGCTGCTGGAGACATTGCCGTCGTAGCCCAGGGCGCGCAGCACTGCCAGAGCCGTGGTTGTGCCTCCGGCTATGGACTCGGCTATGAAGACGCAGTCGGAGAGGCGGGCGAGCTTCTTCCCCAGAAGCGCTGCATTTTCGAAGATGGCGCGGGCGCCGAGAACCGCCGGCTCCCGTCTGATGTCTGCGCCTGCGGCTCCGCCCAACTCAGTGAAGGGCACTGCCGGCTTCTTTCGCAGGCCGGAGGCAACGAACAGTGAGGGAATGCCCGTCAGGTTCAGGGCGGCCTTGGTCACAATGGCCGGCGTGGGCGAGCCGCCGGGGGCTTCGGGCAGCTCCGGCATGGTGATGATGCGGTTGGTCTCCACCAGCTCGGCGTCGGCTCCGGGAGTGTAGTCGGTCAGCTCCGGCGTAGTGCCGGCGGCGGACAGGCCCGGAATCTTTCCGGTATCGGTGTTGGAGATGATGCAGAGGAAGAGGGGCCGCTGCGGCCTGAATTCGAAATCGGGGTAGATCCATTCTGGCATAATCAGAATGCGGCATCTGCTACTATTTGAAAGCGACGCCAGTAGGCTTAATTTAAATAAAGCTGGCTTGTCCGGCGGTCAAGGCTGGTGGTGATGGCGGAGCATTTTCGGGATGCTGCGCCGCCAGGCCCGCGGGCGGCCCTGGGGCGGGGCGGAGGCCATGCGCCGTGGGTGGGGCAGCAGTGGTTCTTTGTGGTGAAAGTACGAAGACCACTGGGCTGGCCCTGGCGCAACGCCTTCGCTACAAAGGCACAAAGCCACAAAGGACGCACAAAGAACGGAAGTCCATTTTCATTGGGTGACTCAGAGTCATGATCGTTTCTCTGTGTCTCTGCTTCTCTGTGGTTTGGTTAGTAAGTCCCTGACAATTAAGCCTAATGCTACGGAACAAAACCACAGAGGCACAGAGGCACAGAGATGAGATCAACATGAAAAACGATATCTTGAGTTAAGCCCACAGAAAATAGCTAAGAGCCGATAACTTAAGTGAAGAATCTTAATTTTGTCTGAAATCCGCGCTGATATGAAGCGTGGCAAAGCT
>DAOPZB010000021.1:0-13930 GCA_035353195.1 Methanothrix sp.
TCTGCCGTTACAACCCGGGCGCTTCCGTCGCGAATGCGTTCGTTGATCTCCGATATCGATTTCTCTTGCACGGATCTCTAAAAAGTCGGCAATCCGATAAAAACCTGTTGGGCTTTCCTGTCCAATAACGTTATCTGCCTTAACGGAGTGGAGAGGCAGGATATGTCGGATACACGGGGAAAGACCATTGTGCTCACCAGCGACCCCACCATGATGAGCAGCTATCACGGAGGGGTGATGCTGGGATTCGCCGCCATCATGCCCAAAGCCGCGCTGCCCGACTGGATCTTCCATAAGTTTTTCTGCCCACCGGTTGCCGCCGCAGCAGACGGCTCGGCGGCCATCGCCCCCTGCGGCATGAGAAAGGTGGAGGCCGCGCTGCTCCAGGCCGGATTCTCAAGGGATGAGGTGATGGTGGCCCATCCCGATCACCTGGAAAAGGCCATCGGCCCTGATACGAAGGTGGTGGGGATCACCCACGACGATCCCATGGGAAAGATCGCCGTGCGGGAGATCGAGGATATCATAGGCAGGGGCGCTCCCTACAATCGGGCCAGCTTTCTGGATCTGCTGGCTCACCCGCTCATCCAAGAGCACCGGCCGGCCGTGGTGGTGGGCGGCAACGGTGCCTGGGAGCTGATGGGCGAGGATGTGGACGTGGACCATATCTACCTCGGCGAAGGGGAGAGCGATTTTCCTGATATCTGCAAGAAGATCATAGCCGGCCAGCCGGTGCCAAAGGTCATCCGGGGCCGGGCTGTGCCGGGCGATGCCATACCCTCCAACCGGGGCGGGACCATCGGCGGCATCGTGGAGATCGGCAGAGGCTGCTGGCGGGGATGCGCCTTCTGCTCTCCGGCCATGAGGAGCCTGCGCCACAGGCCATTGGAAGGCATTTTAGAGGACGTGCGGGTGAACCTGGCAGCCGGGCAGAGGGACATCATACTGCACAGCGAGGACTTCTTCTCCTATGGCTACAGCAGCGGCCGGCCCAATGAGGAGGGGATCATTAAGATGGTCAAGGCGGTAAAGGCGCTCGGCCCCAGGACCATCGACGTCTCCCACCTCAGTTTAGCTTCGGTCCATAATAGCCCCGACCTTCTGGGCAAAATCTCCCAGGAGGTGGGGGTGGGCTCGGACCAAAATCACATGTCCGCCTGGATCGGCATAGAAACCGGAAGCTGTCGCGTCCTGAAGATGCACATGCCCAATAAGGCCCTGCCGGGGGAGATCGAGAGCTGGCCGGAGATGGTGCGGGACTGCTACCGCCTCTTCGAGGAGCAGTCCTGGCTTCCCGTGGCCAGCCTGGTCCTGGGACTGCCCGGCGAGACCCGGGAGGATGTGGTCAAGACCCATGACCTGGTCGAGTCGCTCCTGGACTACACCGGCCTGATGCTGCCATTGTTCTTCACCACCATCGCCGACACCCGCCTGGGCGGGGCCAGGGGATTTAGCAAAAAGGATGCCCTGCCCGAACACTGGCAGCTCGTGGGGCTGTGTCTGGAGTACAACCTGCGTCACCTCAAGACCCTGCACCGCTTCTACAGGGAGAGGATGACGGCCGGTCCGGCAGTTCATGCCGCCCTCAAGGGCGTCAACCTTCTGGCCGATGTGGTCCTGGCAAAATACATGAAGAGAATGAAAAGAGGCGAGCCGCCCAATTGAAGGGACGCCGCGAAAAGAGGCCTGTTGAAAAGACTGTGAGATGGTGCGGCTATATGGCTGGCCGCAGCCATTTCGTAAGCTTAATAATTATCCAGAACCGACCTCACCACGCCCTTGTGGTCCCCTTTGAGGGAATAGACGTTATGGTCCCCGGAAACATCGATGCTCAGGATGCCCAGGCGAGTGTTCATGAGCCCCACCATGGCCGATACTCCGCGGTAGCTGACTTCAAAACCCTCCTTCGCGAGGTAGGTGAAGACGTCCTCAGTGGTGTAAGCTCCATCGCTCAAAAACAACTTCAAGACAGCCTTCCGAATTCCTATTCCGTCCCGCTTAAGATAATTTCTGAGCCTCTCCTGGATTCGTTCTTCAGCGCTCTCCATCCGGCAAAATCACCGTCCTCAAACAATGAATTTAAGGATTATAAAGGTATTCTCTCCACAACCAGCCCGTCCTCAAAGGGATACCTCTCAATTATACTTAAAATACATTTAGTGCTTTTTAGCTCTTTGGTTATATCCTCCAGGATGGATGCCGCCATTTCTATCCGGCTGCTTTTGCAAGAGTACATCTCCTCCGGCACACCCAGATCCTCCAAAATCAGCTTCGCTGCCGCCACGTCTCCCTCGATTATGCCGTGGATTATGGTGCCCTCCTCGCTCACATAATCGAAGGGCCGGGAAGAGCGAGCCGCCCGGCGGCACAGCCTCTCCTTCAGTTGCACTGCATCCTTGAAGCGGGAGGGGCAGAAGTGGACTTTGAGCCCCTCCAGCAAAAAATGCTGCCGGGCCAGGTCTTCGCTGCCCTCTGCCGCGCATCCCAGGTCCACCGGATGCAGGCCCTGCCCGGCCAGGCCGGAGAAGTTGGTCTCCGAGAACTCCAGCTCGTTTACATTGAGGAAGGAGCCCGTCTGCCGCACCGCCTCGACGATGGCCGGGGCCGGCATTACGGCAGGGATCTCCACCCCTGCCTCCAGGCCCAGGGCGGCGGCCTGCTGCAATGCCTCCATCAGGGCGGGAGCGGACGGCTCCTGCCACGTAGAGAGTGGCGGATGAAAGCGGATCTCATCCAGACCTGCTCCGGCGAGCCTCTCCAACACATCGCAATCGGGCAGCAGGCCGGTGTAGAGGTGGATGTGGTGGTCCTTTCCGAATTCTGCTTTGAGGGCCTGGATGCACTCCAGCACATAATCCAGTCGCAGGAGAGGCTCGCCCCCGGTGATCCCCGTTCCCAGGGCATCGATGGCTCTTGCCTCCGTCAGTATGTCCTGCATCGACCTGACAGGCTGCTCATCGGCAAACGCCAGGTCTACTCCCCGCCGCTCCTCGGAGATGGGGCAGTAGAAACAGCCGCGATCGCAGCGGCCGGTCACGAAAAGAACCAGGCCAGCCCCTTGCCGGCAGATGCGGCAGCCGGGTGGAAGATAATTGTAGATCGATCCCACAGAATCGTATTGCCACTTGTCCATCGGTAATGGTGCATGGCAGGTAATTTATTAATTTTTTCTATTGCCGCCGGGCACAAAGTCTAAATCAAATCGGCTAACAATGGGAGATCGTTTGTCCTTTGATTAATATAATTACTAAGGGAAGGTTTTTTGTGAGAGAATATCTGCTCGGAAATGCGGCCATCGCCAGAGGCCTTCTTGAGGCCGGGGTGGGGCTGGCCGCGGGCTACCCCGGAACGCCGTCTTCTGAGATCATCGAGTCCCTGGTCGATCTGAAGGGAGACCGGCCGGTGCACATTGAATGGTCTGTGAACGAAAAGGTGGCCCTGGAGGTGGCGGCGGGAGCCTGCTGGGCTAAAACGCGGGCCGTGGCCACCATGAAGCATGTGGGCCTCAATGTGGCCGCCGATCCGTTCATGACCCTGGCTTACCTTGGGGTGGGAGCCGGCCTGCTCATCATATCAGCAGACGATCCCTATTGCCATTCCTCCCAGAATGAGCAGGACTCGCGACGCTACGCCCAGTTCGCCGGCATTCCCTGCCTGGACCCCAGAAATCCCCAGGAGGCAAAGGATATGACCGCCTTTGCCTTCGAGCTGTCCGAGAGGTTTGATATCCCGGTGATGCTTCGCCCCACCACCCGCGTCTCCCATTCCCGATCGGATGTGGCCCTGGAGCCGCTCGCCGATGCCCGGGTTCTGCCGGGCGGCACAGGTTCCCAGGCCAAGACTCATGACGGAAGGATCGCGCCGGGCTTCGAAAGAGACCCTGCGCGACGGGTGGCTCTGCCCATTCACGCCCGTCCCCTGCACACCAGGCTGCTGGCCAAGCAGCAGAAGATTGAAGAGGCATTGCAGGATGCCCCCTGGAACCGGCTGCGCCTCGCGGTCGAAGCCGACGGCAGGGGGATAATTGCCTCCGGCCTGGCGGGGCTTTATGCCGAAGAGGCAATAGAGAAGCTCGGTGCCGATCTGTCCTTCCTCGCCCTGGGATGCTATCCTCTGCCCACCAAAAAGATCGAGGCCCTGCTCAGGCACGTTCGCGAGGTCATGATCATCGAGGAGCTGGAGCCGGTGGTGCAGGAGCAGGTAGAGAGGATCGCGGCTCAGGTCAATCCCTCAGTGAAGATTTGGGGCAAGGGCTTCATCCCTCGCGAAGGGGAGTTCGACCCGCTGCTCGTCAGAAACGCCATTTCTCGCATGATCGGCCTAAAGGAGACATCAGCCCCGACCTGCGCGCCTCCCGGCATCCTGCCGCCCCGGCCTCCGGCCCTCTGCCCCGGCTGCGGCCACCGGGCCGCTTACTATGCCATGAGAAAGGCCTTCGGCAAGGACGCCGTCTTCCCCAGCGACATCGGCTGCTATACCATGGCGGTGAATATGGGGACGGTGGACACCTGCCTGTGCATGGGAGCCAGCATCACCCTGGCCAGCGGAATTCGATTCGGCGGAGAAGACAGGCCCATCTGCTGCAGCCTGGGCGACTCCACATTTCTGCATGGAGGCATGACGGGCCTTCTCAATGCCGCCTACAATAAAGCCAGGATCACAGTGACCATACTCGACAATTCGACCACGGCCATGACCGGCCACCAGCCCCATCCGGGAACGGGCTTCACGGCCACAGGAGAGCCCACCGTCAGGGTCTCCCTGGAAGAGCTGGCCCGCGCCCTCGGCGCGGGGCTGGTGGAGACGGTCGATCCCTATGACCTGCAGGCCACACTGGAGTGCTTCCGGAGGGCGAAGGAGTTTTCCGGTCTGTCTGTGGTCATCGCCCGCCAGCCCTGTGTCATCAAATCCAGGAAGAGCGGCAAAGCCCGCCGGACCTTCCGGGTGAGCGGCGACTGCATTGGCTGCGGCACGTGTGTGAAATTCGGCTGCCCGGCCATAGAATTCCGGGAAGAGAAGGCGGCAGTCAATGCCCTGTGCACCGGATGCGGGGTCTGCGCCCAGATCTGTCCGTCATCCGCCATTGAGGAGGTGAGGATATGAGGACCTCGGAGTGCGACCTGGTGATCGTGGGCGTGGGCGGCCAGGGAGTCATATTGATATCGGATGTCATAGGACGGGCGGCGGTTCTCGCCGAAAAGCCGGTATGCGGCGCAGAGACGCACGGCATGGCCCAGAGGGGAGGCAGCGTCATCAACCACACCCGCATAGGATGCAGCTACTCTCCACAGGTTGCGGCCGGGTCCGCCGACCTGCTGGTGGCTCTGGAGCCGGCGGAGGCCCTGCGCTTCTCCCATTACCTCTCCCCGACGGGCGTCGCCCTGGTCAACACCAGGCCGGTCTTGCCGGTGACCGTTACCACTGGACAGGCTGCCTATCCGCCCTTAGAGGAGCTGATCGAGAGGCTCGGACAGAGATGCAGAAAGGCCATAGCCATGGACGCCACGCTTCTGGCGGAGAGGGCGGGCACGGCCCAGGCCATGAATGTGGTGATGCTGGGCTCCCTCTCCCGGTTCATACCTCTCCCGGAGGAGCTGATTTTGGAGGCCCTTTCCAAAGTGGTGCCCCCCCGCTTTTTGGAGGCGAACAGGAAAGCCTTCGCCCTAGGAAAAGCTGAAGTAGAATAGGAGCGCAGAACAACGCATGGAAGAAGAAAAGAAAACAGAGGAAATTTCGACCGAAGAGAAGAAAACCGAGGGCAAGGCTGAGCCCGTCATCACCAGATCCATGATGGAAGAGGCCTGCCCCACCTGCGACGCACAGGAGCCGTCCATGCCCGCGACGCTCCCCGATCCGAACTGGAGCACGGAGAGGCTTATCGCGGCAACCAAAGACAAGCACATGCTGGTGCGTTCCAACGCCATCATACTGCTCTCCCGGCGCGAGGCAGCCGAGGTCATAGAGGCCCTCTTAGAAGCCCTCAAGGACGAGGAGTACCTGGTCAAGAGCAATGCCATGGTGTCCATAGCTGCATACGGCAAAGCAGTATCCGACCGGGTGATACAGGCTCTCACCGATGCCGACAAAGACATTCGCGCCGGAGCGGCCTGGATCGTGGGAGAGCTGAAGGACAGTCGGGCCATTGAGGCTCTGGAGAAGGTGGCTCAGGACGATTACCCTCTGGCCAGAATTCAGGCAAAGGCCTCTTTAGTGGCCATGGGCCGGGGCCCCAAGAAGGCCAGGAAGGAAGAGCCCGAAGCTCAAGAAGCCAAGCCAGAGCAAGAAGCTGCTGCCCAGGAGCCTGTAGCGGAAGAGAAGAAGTCAGAGTAGCATCTCACTTCTTTTGCCGTCATCCTTTTTGGCTTCAGCTATGCTTTTTCAGGCTTTCTCCGGCCGGCTCAGGGACGGCCATTTGGAATAGACTCCCTTTTGATCCAGCCAATTCCTGGAAAAGATCTGCAGATATGCCTGCTCCAGCTTCGGCTGCCAGCCGCAGTCGCCTTTGCGGGCCAGGTTGGCAGCCCTTCTCAGGTATGCCTTCCTGGCCCGGCCTATGAGCAGCAGGTCGGCCTCGTTGGGGTCGGCATGCACCTCTCGGCAGTAGCCGGCCAGGAATCGGTCGAAGAGCAGATCCGCATCCCAGCGGGAGAGGGAAGGGAATCTGGCAGGAGGGAACTGCTTTATCAGCTCCAGGCCGAACCGAAAGCGGGCCAGGTCCAGGTGAGGCGTGCAGACATAATCCAGCCTGGGAAAGTCGATCAGAGACAGAGATAGATCCGGATTGCAGCCGCCATTGCGGACGATCATATTCCAGGTTGTGAAGTCGAAGAACGGCACAACTTTGCTTTTCAGATTGCAGTCGCCGATCCTATCCCGGCTCTCCTCCAGGAACCTGTTGACCTCCTCCTCGGCAGCATTGGCGTCGATGGATACCTGCTGCCCCTCCGACCGGCTGAAGAGGCGGTGATACTGGGCCAGGGCTGTGGCGGAGAGGTCCACCGCCCGGTTTATGCAGTCGATGGAAACCGGCATGACCTCATGCAGCCAGTAGGAGAGTATTGCGCCCCGAACATGCTTCATGGCGATGATTCCCCTCTCAGGATCGGCGAACAGGGGCTGGGGTGAGGAGATGTGCGGATGGGTGCAATTTCCGTGGAAACGCGCCAGAGCATCAAACTCCCTCGCCACCTGGCGAGGCTGGTGGTTTCTGGCGATCTTGACCACGATTCTCTCCAGGGATTTCCCCTGGGAGACGCTCAGATGGTAGATCCAGGAGTTTCTATGAGGCCGAAAGGTATCGCATTTGACCTGGCTTTCTGGATATCTCTGCTCGACATAGCTCTGCACTTGCCCCTTGTTCATCAATTGCATCCTCTTTCGCCCCGAACAACGGCGGGCTGCCTTTTAAAGGAGATGGTGGGCATGATTATATCAATGAGAAAAGAACAATGATGACATATGGACGATCTGGGCGAAATCGGCAGCAGCGTTTATAACTTCGTTGAGGTAGTGGGAACCTCGACTCAGGACTGGGAGCAGGCGGTCAGCAATGCCCTGGAGAGGGCGGACATGACGCTCACCAACATGAGGGTCGCCAAAGTGGTAGAGCTGGACACCAGGCTGAACGAAGGCAGGATCCTGGAGTTCCGGGCCAAGGTCAGGCTGTCCTTCAAGCACGAGGTCGAGCCGGAGACTCTCTGAAGCAGAAAGGCTTAACAGATAGTACCTCCAGGCTAGGGACGTGAGCCCGCCCGCCCATGAGCCCCAGGTAAGCCTGATTATTCCCGCCCGAAATGAAGCGGCTACGATCTGCGAATGCATCAGTAGAGCCCGGCAGGCCTTATCGGAGGCGGGGCTGACATATGAGATAATAGTTGCAGACAGCTCCACAGATGAGACGCCGGATATTGCCGCCTCCTTTGGGGCAGAGGTGATAAAGCCCGCAAAGCTTGGCTACGGAAATGCTTATCTGGCCGGATTTGAGAGGGCGCGGGGCGATTATCTGGTCCTCATGGATGGGGACCTCACATACGATCCCGCGGCCATTCCCAGGATGGTCGGTCTGCTGCAGGACGGGAGCTATGATATGGTCATAGGCTCGCGGCTGAAGGGCGAAATCCTTCCCGGTGCCATGCCTGCTCTGCACCGTTACATCGGCAATCCCCTGCTCACCTGGATTTTGAACCGGCTCTTTAAAACAAGCATCTCCGACACCCACTGCGGCCTGCGCGCTCTATCCCGGCAGGGGCTGGAGAGGCTGAATTTGCATTCAGGGGGAATGGAATTCGCCTCCGAGATGATAATTGAGGCAGCCGTCAGGGATCTGAGGATCGGCGAGACGCCCATCAGCTACTATCCCCGCCGGGGAGAGTCGAAGCTCAGCTCCTTTACAGACGGCTGGAGGCATCTGCGCTTTATGATGCTCTACCGGCCGGTGCCTTTTCTGCTGGTGCCGGGGCTGGCCGCCCTGGCCTTCGGACTGATCCTCTCCGCAGTGGTCTATCTGCAGGGCGGATCGAGGATGCACTCCCTGATCCTGGGAGGGCTGCTGCTGATCATCGGCTACCAGATGTTTCTTGCCGGGCTGTACTTTGAGGCATTCGCCAAGTCCCTGGGCCTTTCTACAGGCGGGACAATTGGCAGGATGGTCAGCTACCATTCCCTGGAGAAGGAGCTTATGGCAGGATTTCTGCTGCTGGGGGCGGGCGTTCTCATCGGCCTGCAGGTGCTGATGAGATGGGGAGCATCGGGCTTCGGGGCGCTGGATGCGGCCATGAGCGCCATGATAGCCATGATACTGTCCATCCTGGGAATTCAGACCTTATTCTCGGGAATTTTCATAAGCCTTCTGCTGCTGAACAATGGACAGCAGGATTGAGGACAATCGAAAATGAAGATCGGCTACATCTACGATGCCGTCTATCCCTGGGTGAAGGGGGGAGCCGAGAAGAGGATCCATGAACTGTCCCATCGGCTGGCGGCGCGGGGCCATGAGGTGCACTGCTACGGCATGAAGTGGTGGCCGGGAGAGGCGGAGAGGCAGAGCGGCGGCGTTTTTCTGCACGGCATCTGTCCGCCCATGCCCCTTTACTCCGGGGGCAGAAGGTCGATCGGTGAGGCGGCCTATTTTGCCGGCCGGCTGCTCGCCCTCAGGACGGACTGCGAGGTCGTAGACTGCCAGAACTTTCCATATCTGTCATGCTTTTCTGCGCGCCTGATGGCGGGCCTGGGAGGACGGAGGCTCTTTATCACCTGGCATGAGGTTTGGGGTGGGTACTGGCGGCAGTACCTGGGAGGAGCGGGCCTCGCCGGGCGGAGTGTGGAGTGGGCGGCGGCCAGGCTTGCTGATAAAAATATCGCCGTCTCGGAGAGGACGGAGAGGGAGCTGTCTGCCCTGGGGGCCCGGAGGGTGTGTCTCCTGGAAAACGGCATCGACGGCGAAAAGATTGCCGGGGTCGCCCCGGCGGAGCAGCCGTCCGATGTCATTGCTGTAGGCCGGCTGGTGGAGCACAAGAACGTGCCCCTTCTCATCGAGGCCCTGGGGCTGATAAGAAAGGAGATGCCGGAGCTTAAGGCGGTGATTGTGGGCGACGGGCCGGAGAGGGAGTCGCTGGAGAGGCTGGTGCGGGAGAGGGGCCTGGCGGGCAATGTGCTATTCACCGGCTTTGTCGAGGACTATAACCGGGCTATTGCCCTCATGAAGTCCTCCGGGGTGTTTGTCTCGGCCTCCACCAGGGAGGGATTCGGCATGGCTGCACTCGAAGCCAATGCCTGCGGCCTTCCGGTGGTCACAGTGAGACACAGGATGAATGCCGTCATGGACCTGGTGAAGGAGGATACGGGCGCAGTCTGCTCTGCCGAAGCGGGGGAGCTGGCCGGGGCGATTATGGGAACTCTGCAGGCGAGAAAAAGGATGAAGAGAAGGTGCCTGGAGGAGGCAGCACGCTACGACTGGGAGAGGATATGCGACCGGGCGGAGAGGATTTACGATAACAAGCGTTAGAATTTAGGGTGCTTCGCTATTTACTGTGGCTAGACTGAGTCACTCTGTCTATCAGGTTTTAATCTCATCTCTGTGCCTCTGTGGTTTTGTTCCGTAGCATTAGGCTCAATTGTAGGAAACTTACTAACTAAACCACAGAGGCGCAGAGACCCGTCACTTTCGCCCCGCTCGCACAAAATATATCATCTCAGCCGCATAGAATGTGTTTGCATCTCATAGACTCCTGCCGGGCAGAATGAATGCGTCCAAAGACGGAGACGGTCAAAATGAAGCTCAATCTCAAGATTTCCGGGACAGCAGTACACGACGTAGGCTACCGGGCCTTTCTCCTGGAGGCTGGGGAGGACCTGGGGCTCTCAGGATTTCAGGCCAGAAACTTAGTCGAAGACGGCCGGCAGGCGGTCGCAGTTCTCCTGGAGGGCGAGCAGGATTGTCTTGCTGAATTTCAGAGGATAGCCCGCGCCCAAAAGCCGGAGAAAGCCATGGTGTCTGAGGTATCATTTTCCGACTATGCAGGCCCTGTGGAGGCCATTGGCTCCTTTGCCGGCAAGTTCCAGGCGAGACAGCTCAGAAAGGGCATCAGTTCTATCATTCGCATGGAGAGCAAGCAGGATCAGATGATAGACCTGCAGAGGATGATGCTGGACAAGCAGGATCAGATGCTCAATAAGCAGGATCAGATGCTGTCCCTTCAGTCCAGGACCATCGACGAGCTGCGTGAGACCAAGGTTGAGATCATTGGCGAGTTGAGGGAGACGAAGACGGAGATCGTCGAAAAACTCGACGAGACCAAAGTGGAGATCATTGGCGAGCTGAGAGAGACAAAGAAGGAGATCGTAGGTGAGGTCTGCAAAACCAGAGAGACGATTGTGGAAAAGCTTGACGAAAACCAGAAAGCCACAGTCAAGGCCGTTCGCGAATCATCCGAGGCAGTCATAGAAGAGCTGCGGGATAGCAGAGAGAACACGGCAGAGGATATTCGGGACCTTCGTGTTGACCTCAGATCGTCCCTCGACAAGAAGATCAGCCGCATGGAAAAGGACATCTCACAGATCAAAGCAAGATCGGGAGCTTAAGACGCTGTTTGAAGCTGATCAACGAAAAGGCATCTATGGAGACGCCTCTTCTTTTTACACCAACGATGGTTTCGAATGGCCAGCTTTTCGTTCTTTGTGCGCCTTTGTGCCTTTGTGGTGGAGGCGCTTATCCCAGGGCCTGCCCAATGGTCTTCCAGACTTTCACCACAAAGATACGAAGGCACAAAGAACTCACTAAAAGATTCATCCTCTCTTCCATATCCTCACAATCGCCGCCATCCCCACCAGGTTTATCGCCAGGATAAGTATCATGCCAAGGATCTTCTTCACGCCCGCCGGCAGGGCAGCCTTCCCGCCCAGGTCCAACGCCACATCCCCGTTAACCGCCACCTGCCTTTCCATCCCGCCCGCCTTCAGGCTGTACAGCCCACGGGAGAGGCCCTGAAAGCTGCAATCGCCCCCAGGGCAGACGGCCAGCCGCTCTCCGCCCCGCAGGAGCACCAGGCCCGCGGGCGCGCCCGTGACCCTCAGCTCGTAGCCCTGCCGGATGGGCAGGGGATCGCCCGGCAAATCAGAGCCTGAGGAGATGTTCAGCAGGGCAAGCATGGTGGGGGCAATGTCCGTCTCCGACCACCTGCCTGCCAGGTTCAGCTCCTCGATCCCCGGCCCCAGGAAGACCAGCGGTACCCGCAGCGCCTCCGGCCGGCCGGAGTACCGCTCCGCCGAGTGGCCCCCCTGGCCCTCCGCACCGGGAAAGACCATGCCGTGATCGGCGGTGACGGCGAGCAGCACATTGTTCTGCTGGCAGGCCTGCTCCAACCGGCCCAGGGGCGCGTCCAGAGCAGAGACGACCTGCCGGTAGCCGTCCGGGCCCAGATTATGGCCGGCGCTGTCCACCGCCCCGACGTTGACCATCAGCAGGAACCTCTGCCCTGCGAGGTGGCGCACGAGGTCTGAGGCACAGTCCAGCGCCCAGGCATTGTATCCGGCATAGCCGGCAACTCCTTCGCGGGCAGTGTAAGCGGAAAAAGCATCCCTCCAGCCCTGCATTACTGCGGAGAGGCCCGGCAGCGCGCCCGCTCGCAGGCCCGGAATGGGCTCGGCACCATGCAGGGCATTGTCGCCCAAGTACAGCACGGCATCCATCTCCTGCAAGACGGGCATGGCGTCGCCCCTCTCCAGTATGGCGAGGGTGAGCAGGCCGCGGCTTCTCGCCGCATCGAATATGGTTGGCCCGAGCCGGTCGGGATTCGTTCCCGCGTCGCCGGTGATCAGGACGCTGTGGCTTTTTGTCGTCTCAGGGACCGGCACCCGCACATCCAGTACCCTTGCCCCGCCGCCGGTCAGGTTGAAGAGCACCGCCCCCTCCAGAGGCGAGCCGTCCAGGGCATAGGCACGATACTCAGGATAGACGTAGGACGCGCCCAGGCCGTCCACCACCAGCAGGACCGCTCCGGCGGGCCCGGCGTGCTCTCCCACCTGTATATCGGCGGCAGAGGCTGAGGCACATGATAATAATATAAATAATATTAGTAATAATAAATAATAATTTGATATTAAAATAAAAGTTATTGGTCCTCTGTGCCTCTGTGTCTCTGTGGTTTTGTAGAACAGCCCACGGGCAGAATCCAGGCCAGCGGATCTTACCAAACCACAGAGGCGCAGAGGCACAGAGAAGACCTCCAGGATCTTCGATCTCAGATCTACGATCTCAGAAGTCGGTCATGACCCGATACTGGTCTATCTCCGTCTGCTTCAGGCCCGCCAGGAACTGCTCGGCCATGTCGCGAATGTCCTTGGAGCGGGTGATAGCCCGGCCCACCACCAGGATGTTCGCGCCGGCCGCGAGAGCCGCGCCCTCAGTGTCCACCCGGATTCCTCCCGCCACGGCCACCAGCAGCCTGCGCCCGTCCTTGGCCAGGGCCTGAATGTCGCGAATGTTATTCCAGGCGTGAGCGCTCTTCTCCATATCAATGGCCCGGTGCAGCTCCACCACATCGGGCAGGACCTCCAGGCCCTTCAGCACGGCCAGGGGATCGGCCACGTTGAGCATGTCGATGATGGAGTAGATGCCTGTCTTCCTGGCCTCGCGAATGGACAGCTCCAGCGTCTTCTTGGGGGCGAGGCCCGATATGACCACCGCATCCGCCGTCGCGTCCGCCGCCAGCCGCACCTCCAGGTTTCCGGTATCCAGCGTCTTGAGGTCCAGTATGACGAAGGCCCCCGGCCGGATGGCTCGGATCTCCTTGACCACGCTGACCCCCAGCATCTTGACCAGGGGAGTGCCCACCTCGATCAGAATGTGGTCGCTGTCCGGCAGTGCAGATAGGACGCGCCGCACCTCGGCCACATCGACCAGGTCTAAGGCCACCTGTAGATAGGGCGAGTCCCAGAGACGCGTCACCCGGAAGCCCATGATGGGATGCGTCGAGCGGTCCTTCTCATAGAGCATGAGGTCCACATCGGGGAATCCCGCCATAGCCCTCTCCAGGGCCAGCTTCGTGGCTCCGTAATTGTAGCGGTAGATGGCATCGTAGTCCTTGGCCTGGGGATGGATGAAGACGGACACAATCACCAAAAGCTCCTCAGCCTTGTCCTTGGGGATGATGCCCTCCGCCACGGCATCGGCCACAGCTTTGGACACAGCCATCTGGGCCGGCCCGAAGATCTGGGCGGCCTGATCCATGTTCTTCACAGTCACTTTAGGAACGATGAGCGTGGAAGGCTTGGGGGGAAGATTGGGCCGTATGACTCCTAAAAGCGGGGTGTGCCCCGCAGAGAGCGAAGTCAATCCGGAGGCGAAGGCCGTAGCCACCGGCCCCTCCTTGTCTCCGATGATCAGATCGATATGAGCTATCTCAGGCTCCTTTCCTATGAGAGCCTCTCCAAC
>DAOPZB010000022.1:0-13912 GCA_035353195.1 Methanothrix sp.
CAGGGAGATGCTGCTCAAGCTGGCCGACTTCATGATCATGAGAAGGTATTGAGAAGAGGGCGGCGAGATCTCACCTGATTTTTTTGTGTATTCAATGATATAGAGATATCAAATGAAGCTCAAGGTTACCATCACTGGCCCAAAGGTTCATGATGTTGACTGTAGATTTTTTTTGACGAGCATGGCAATGGCCGGCGGAATAAGGATGTTCGAGGCATACAATGCGATCGGCAAAGGTGGTCAACAGGTCCATGTGTTTGTAGATGGCGAAGAAGAGTCGGTCAAAGCCTATTGCGATCAGGTTCAAAGCAGTTGCCCAGCTCTTGCTGAAGTATCCGGGATCGCAATTGAAGGTTGCGACAGAGATGTCATGAAGATCGGCGAATACGCCCAATTCTACTCAACTGTCATATTGAATAAATTTATTCAAAGAGTGGAAGAATCGACATCAAGGCCATGAAATCCTCTGCTGAGACCATACCTCAATTCATGAGAAGGGGCGGCTGGTAATAACTTGGTCCTGTTTCATGCAAACCGATATAAAGTAGAAGCCCAAAACCATTTTGGACTTAACCGATGGTGATCTTCATTATGCACAGCCATGATCTGTCGAAGCACGATTTGACCCACCACGAGGTGGAACACCTTTTGGAGCACTGGATAGAGCACAACGAGAGCCACAGCACCTCGTTTCGAGAGCGGGCACAGCAGATCGCCAAAGTGAGCGAGAAGGCGGCCCAAGATATCAATGAGGCGGCAGCTCTCATGGATCAGTGCACTGAGATGCTGAAGACGGCAATGAAGAATTTATAAAATTATTAAGAAAAATTGGAGAGATGGAAAGATGGAACTTGTTTACACTTATGTCATGGAGAGCAGCAAAGACATGACAAGGATGCTGGACGAGGAGTTCTGGAAGCGCCTCGGCCCCACTGTGCGGGAGTGCAAGGCCATGGGCCTGGAAAAAGAGGGCATGTGCCTGTACATCAAGGCCAGAGACGAACTGGCGGAGGAGGCCAGCAAGCTCTTAGCCGGGACGGCGGCCAAAGAGTTGAAGGGCGAGGACGGCGAGAAGCTTCTCAAGGCCTTCCGGGACGAGGCGGAGGCAGCAGAGGCGGGCATGGGGGCGATGTTTGGATAGTTTTATTGCCCAGAAACATACTTTCCAGAGCCAAATGGAGCGCAATCCGTCAAAAAGGACCGGCCATGCTTTGGACTGATGCCGGGCCTTGGAGTTGTTAATGAGGTATGTTGAAACATTCCATGCTATTTTATTTTTGTCTTCGCATCCTGCAATAACTTTTCTATTTTATCTTTTTCAATGTTGAGGCTACCTTTTGATTTAGCTGTGAAATTATTCCCATGACTTGTTCCTTTCACAGTGGTTATAAAATTCTCTCTACTGATAGCCCTTTAGATCAGTAAATATTATCGTCTTGCCCATCGCAGAGATAAAATTCTTCTCGCGAACTTCATTTAATTCAAAGTCAAGTTGCAGCTTGTTTTCAAACACAACAACCTTGTAATCGAATAGACCTCGATATTGCTTCGGAATGGCATCTACAACTTGATTGATGAGGCCTTTTGCCGTTAATTTTCTTCCTTTTCCCCGGCGATTGAGCTTTGCTCGGAATTCTTCAATCTTTAAAAATATTTTTTCTTTATTTTGCTCCCAATCAGCCAACTGTTTTAGCCTTGTGCTATTATTATATCGTATTACACCATTAAAATCCGTCTCGTACCATTTGTCCGCAACCGGATGTGCCTTTATGACGTGCCCGCTGGCATTTTCCCATGTCTCGCTAAAATCTGATTCAGGAATCTTAAAAAAATTTTTACACATCGGAGAAGGCAATATCAGGACTGACGAATTGCTAACTCAGTCGATATCAATATTCACAGGTATGCGCGTCGCCCTCACCTTCGGCTTCCGCCCGCTCCCCTTGAACGCGATCGCCGATTTCGATGCCGGCCCCGTCTTGCCGTTGAGATAATAGGTTCCCTTCGCAGCCAGCTCCTGCAAATAGCCGCACAAGCACACGAACCCCCCCGCATTGATACCCCAGAGCTGCTGCCTATCCTCGTGGTCGTCTCCCTCTCCGCCTCAGTGCCAGCCGCCATGGAAAGGGTCGCGAAGACATCCCGCGCCCATTCCTCAGCCCTGGCAATTCATGCCACCGCTGCTAGCCCAGCGCATATCCCAGCAGCCTGGCCAGCCTTATGGCATCCAGGTCCAGGTGGGGCAGCAGCCTGGCCATGAGCCGGCTGGGCCGGTCGATGTCTCCGAACTCCTCGATGGACCGGGTCAGCTTGGGCCGTCCCGCCAGGTAGCCCACCAGCTCGTCGATCTCGTCGTGGCTCATGCGGGTGAGCACGCGGTGCAGCCTCATGCCCGTCTCCAGCTCCCGGCCCAGCGCCGCCCGCCACAGCCGGTCGTACTCCGCCAGCCGGGCGGAGGATGAGTCGCCCTCCAGGCTGGCTGCGGCAGCCACCCCGCCGGCGATCTTTGCCGCCACCAGCCCGGGAAAGATGCCCCCTCCGGAGGTGGGCTTGACCTGCCCCGCGGCGTCTCCCACGGCTAAGAGCCCCTGCACTGCGGTGACGGCAGCCGTGCCCAGTGGCAGGCCCCCCACGTTCAGGGCCACCGCCGAGCCCAAAAGACGCTCGGCTATCCCCGGCCTCTTTAAAAAAGCGCGCAGCCTCTCGCAGCCCCGGTCGCGGGCGGCAAGGCCAATCCTGGCCCGCCCCTCCCCCAGAGGAATCACCCAGGCGAAGAGCCCCGGAGCCTGGCCCAGGTGCACCTCCACCTTCTCCGGATCGTTTACTTTGAAGGGCACCTCCACCTGCGCCCCGGAGAGGACCATCTGGGGCGGCGAAATCCCGGCCTCGCGGGCCAGCTTCGCAGATACTCCCTCCGCGGATATGACCACCGTGACAAAGAGCTCCCGACCCTCATCCAGGTGGAGCGTGCAGCCCTGCTCATTTCGGGAGATGCTCCTCACGGCAGAGCATAGCTCCAGCCGCGCCCCTTCTGCCACTGCATTGGCGGCCATGGTTCTATCAAAGAGCCTCCTGTCCACCACCCAGGCCTTGCACGATTTCGCCTTGAAGTCCAGGATGCGGCCGCCTGGAGATACGATGGATGCGCCCTTCATGCCCCGCAGGAGGAAGGGGCCAGGCCCCAGCTCCGACTCAGCCAGGGCTTCGCTTCCCAATAGCCCGGCACACTGCACCGGCCAGCCCACCGCCGGGTGCTCCTCCAGCAGAACGGTGCGCGCCCCGGCCTTGGCAGCATACCTGGCGGCCATAGAGCCCGCCGGGCCGGCACCTATGACGGCCACATCGAATGTATCCATTTGCCCATGTCCGGGAATAATAATAGTGGCAAAGATGTTAATCCTTTCCATAATTCGATCCGGAAAACCATAAATACTTTCCTAATCTCTTTCACGAGTATGAAAGCCGAAGTCTCCCTGCTACTGCTCTTTATCTTTGCTTTTTCCCTATTGGCTGGTCTGTCATCAGCGTCTGATGCATCTGATTCGGATGATGCGTCCAGCCGCCCGTCCGCCTGTCAACTGATACAATTTGAGGGCTGCAGCGGCATTACGCTGCCAAAAATGACCCAATCCGACGGAGAGGATGTCGCATGCCTGAGGATTCTGCCCATTTCCTTTAACAATCAATCGATAAAAGGAACCATTCGAACCACGGCCGATCAGGAGAGCGGCAATAGCTCCTCACTGTGCCTGTCTCCCTTCAGCATCTCCGGCTTTCTCTCCCTGCTTGCAGTTGCCGGGAATAATTCCGGAAGCAGTTGCGTCAACGCTCGCCTAAACGCCCCATCCACCGAAAACGATTCGAACCTCGCCGTCTTCAGTTTCCCTCCCGCCGAAAGCGGCCTGTACGCAGTATATCTCTCCGAAGGGGCTTCCGACAGGAACAGTTCGGTGATAGCATCCCTTCCCCTGCTGGTCACAGAAGGGCAACTGCTGATAGAGATGCCGGACAGGATTCGGTCCGATGACCAGTTCATCTCCGTCGGCCTGAAGACCTCCGCTCCCGGAAACGACAGCAAATTCTTTGCAGCAGTAATGATGCGAGAGGCCGACTTCCAAAACGCCACCCTGAGCATCTCCAAGAATGATACGAAGGACTGCACCGACCTGGTCATGTCTCTTTCCAGCCGGTCCATGTCCATTCCCTGCCCCTTCCAGCTCACCTCGGGCCTGCTCATGAGCATGCTGCCCCTGCTTCCCGAAAGCAGCGCCGTGGGGCTTCAGGAGTCCTCCGGACTGCAGGCGAGTCTCATGCTCATGAACGACCGGCCCTGGCAGAAAGGCAGATACATGGTTACCGGCTGCGTATATTCCCAGGAGAGAGGCCTATTGGGAGCGGAGCAGAGGGTGGTAGAGGTGGTCTGACCACAATTGCAAATAAAGATATATAGTCGATAGGGTGAATAAGACCTTACGAGGTGTACTAATTTATGATAAGAGTCGGGAGAAATGTCATCTGCCTGGGTGTCTTTTTTTTATTGGCATTGACCCAGGTAGGAGCTGCTCAAAACGCCACATATCTGGAGGAGCTGCAGACAAGAATGCAGGCCGAACAGGCTGCTTTGATGGAAAGCCTGCAAACATTTGACAAGGCCGGAGCAAATGTCACATACGAGCGGGTAACCGACGGCGGGAAAACCTATAATGTCACAATATACAAGGACAAAGACGGCAATATCCTGAGGGAATTGCGGGATATGGACGGCCAGCTATATCGCGAGGTGTTAATCTCTTCTGCAAGCGGACCGGTCCTGACTGTAACCTACAACGAAGACGGAAGCCTGGCCCAGACGGAGACATTCGAACCCGATGGCCTGAAGAAATACACGGAAATTTACAGCAAAGACGGCAGCAAAGAGGAGATAGTGCAGGATGCCTCCCAGAAGGAGAATAATACCCTGACCACCAAGCTTGACAAGGACGGAAATGTCGCATCAAAGGAGATATCAACCACACCGGGCTTGCCGGAAGGGTGCACCTTCTGCCATAACACCGGACAGTATGAATGCAAGAAGTCGGCATGATTGAAGTCAAGGTGAATCGGATCATGGACCCCATGCCAGGGTGGGCCCGCATCCCCACCACTCCCAGAGCTATTCCCGATGCCATCCCCAGTGCTATTCCAGGTGCTATTTCGAGCTCTGCAATTGCCGTCTCCGCTATCCTGATAGCCATCCTGGCCAGTCTACTGCCGATAGCCTCCGCCCAGATACTCTCCATGGGGCCGGATTTTGCCTCCCTGACCGGCAACTACTCCGACCGGGCTGTTGACATCAACGACGACGGAAAATTCGATTACCTGCTGGTCGATGCGGGAGTGCATATCATCTATCCGGGAGAGTACAGCCTGACCGGATATCTCTACGACCGGGACAATCGGGAGATCGTCTGGTCGGCGGACCACAGGAAATTCTCAGACGGGATGCAGACCATGCAACTGGCCTTTGACGGCAAGACCATCGAGAAGAAGAGGCTGAACGGACCATACCGGCTGGGCAATGTCACATTCACCTGGGGCACGGCTTCCGGGGGATTGATACCCTGCGCAATGGTGGACGACGTCTACCTAACCGGCCCCTACAATGCCAGCGACTTTGTGGACCCAGAAAGCCCTGAGAAATTCCTATCGGGATATGGCAGGGGCGAGCTTCTCCTGGTTTTATCCATACAGACCACCCTGCCCACGTTTTCCGGGAGGTACATGTACGATATCGTGGGGCTGAACATGCCGCCCATCTCAGCAACCACGCCCGTCAAGATAGAGGGCTCAAAGAACGGATACAACCTGTCCATGCCGGGCATATACATTCCGGCCAGGCCCAAAAATTTCACAGTCACTGCCCGCAGGGTAAAGAACATCAATGTGGGCGTGCTGAAGCTGCAGGGAGATTTGGAGAGGACGTGGGTCAGCGCCCAGTTTCCTGCCGATGCCTCCGGGGCGGCGAAAGCCCAATCGGACCTCATATCGCCCGGCGGATCTTACCATGTCAAGGTCTTCGGAGATGCTGCCGAAAATGAGACGGCCGTCAATCTCACCATGTCCGTCACCAAGAAGCTGGTGGTCGACGGGCGGTTTGACCTGGTCATCAACACCACGGGCTTTCCTGCCGGCTCCTACAGCATCAGTGCTGCCGCCCAGAATGGGTCGTTTGCCTTCGATGAGATCGAATATCGGGACAGTTGAGGCTTCTGGCAGGCAGGCTCTATAAAATCATGGATTGGATAGCGAAGCAGTATAAAAATGCGGTACAAAAAGGCAGTACAAGAGTCAATACAAGGCAATATAAAAGGCATAACAAAAGGGTGCAAGAAAAGATGACTGAAGGAAAGATAGCGGTTGGAGGGGCAGGGAGGATCATTGTTTGGGCTGCTCTGATCCTGGGCGTGTTGGCCTCACCCTGCCTGGCATTCGTGCTGACCCCAACAGATCCCCAGCCGGGGCAGCAGGTTACACTTACAGGGACGGCGGGCCCGGGAGAGGAGGTGTCTTTTAAGTCCAGCTTCTCCATGAATCTGCCTGTCAATGGCGGGCAGTATGAATATGAGGCGAGCATAAATGTGCCTCAGAAGCCCAATCGTTTCACAGTTGCCGCAAGCAATGTGGAGGACTTCAATGCCGGCGTGAAGGTCGGCATCTGGATAACCAAGGGCTTTTCCCCCAGCGGGGGATCGGTGCGCCTCTCCCAGGAGGATGTCCCGCCCGGCCACTACAATCTGAAGATGTTCGGAAAGGCTCTATCCGGGGCGTCTGCTGTGCCGGTCACTGTGGAGGCGCAGACGGCTGTCAAAGCCGATTCGTCGGGGAGGTATGAGCTGGTCATCGATACGTCCGGAATTCCGGCGGGCGATTATCGCATAACTGGGGCCGGAGACTCGCAGGTCATCCGCCTGGGCGGCGGAGGATCTTCAGCGACATCGTCAATGACATCTTCAGCGACATCGTCAACCGCATCCACCAAGGCAGCCGGCTCAGCTCAGAGCTCCGCCGCTCCCGTGGCAGTCAATCGAGAGACAGTGCTCTGGTATGCGGAGCGTGAGGGCCTGCCGGCAAAGAACAGCAGCCAGTACGACCTGGCGAAGGAGCAGCTTGAACAGAGGCTGTCCGGAGGCTACTGGAAGATAATCAGGCGGGGCGAGCCTCTCACCGAGGAGGCGGGAGACTGCCTGCAGGAGTTTTGCCTGGTGAGGGGCACAGACGCCTGCACCGTCTGCCGGGACAAGGACATCATATTGAAAGGCGGAAAGGCATCCGGCACGTCCAGGACCGGCCAGGAGGCAGCGGGAGTAGCCGGCTCTGCCAGAGCGGGCGCGGGCCAGGGAGCGGGATCCGGCGATGGAGACGACGGAGCGGAGGGAGGCTTTTTCAGCTCGGCTGCGGAGTGGATCGACGGATTGCTGGGCATGCTGGGGAGGCTGTGAAATCAGATAAGTTAGCCAGGATTCCGTCCGATCTGCTGGCGGCAGCTTTGCTCTCTATAGCGGTGCTGCTCTTCACCCTCACGCCGCTATCGAACGTCCCTGTGGTCCGCATTCCCCTGGGCCTGCTCATGGTGCTCTTTGTGCCCGGCTACACACTCATAGCCGCCCTCTTTCCCCACCGGGCGGACCTGGAGGGGATCGAGAGGATTGCCCTATCATTCGGCCTGAGCATTGCCGTGGTGCCGCTCATCGGCCTGGGGCTCAACTACACCCCCTGGGGAATCAGGCTGACGCCGGTTGTTATCTCCCTGGCGGCCTTCACCCTGGCCATGGCGGCTGCTGCCTATTGGCGGCGCAGCAGCCTGGCGGAGGAGGAGAGGTTCTCCATCCGGATCAGGGAGACAGCCCGGGGCTGGATGGCGGAGTTTTTGGAGGACAACCATAGCCGGGTGGACAGAGCCCTCACCGTCATCCTAATCCTGACCATAATTGCCTCAGTAGCCGCCCTGGTCTATGTGATAGTCACTCCCAAGCAGGGGGAGAAGTTCACCGAGTTTTACATCCTCGGGCCGGGGGGCAAAGCCTACGACTATCCCACCAGCGTGCTCTCCGGAAACAGGAGCACTGTGATTGTGGGGGTGGTCAATCACGAGTATGCTCCGGTCAACTACACCATGAGGATGGTCCTGAACAGCACCGCCGGCAGGAACTACACCCCTGAGCAGGCCTGGCCCCGTCCGGAGGATCTGCAGATATTGACGCAAAACCTCACCATGGTCCACAATGAGACCTGGGAGAGGCCGGTCAATTACACATTGAACCGCACGGGAGACTATCAGAAGCTGGAGTTTCTGCTCTACAAGGAGGGCAACTTCACCGGCTCCTATCGGGACCTGCACCTGTGGGTCAATGTATCCCGGCCCCCCGGCGGGCTTCAGCCTCAATCCTCTTTTTCGGATCGGGATGTAACCACCTGAGGGTGGACTTTTTTGCCCCTCTTAGGCCTGGAGCGCCGCGCCTTCTCGGCCTCATCCACCTGGTCTTTAAAATCCATGTAATCTTCAAAGCAGCCCATATTCTGCTGCTCTTGCAGCTCGACAATTTTAAAGGCTATTGATGCCATAGAGAGGCTGATGAACGATACAGCCAGCAGCCTGCACATCCGGGCCGCGCAGCTTCTATCCAGAGCAGATGTCTTTCAGGCCCTGGGCTATGCCGCATTGAAGGCCAGGGCGAGCAGGATTGCCCCGGAAGGCATCATCCGCATCGGCGAGTTCGAGCTGATTGTGGCTGAGGATGAGAACGGGGATGGCTCAGTGGTGCAGATCATCCTGCCCGCTGCCGGCATAGAGGGGCAGGCCCTGGAGGCGACCTGCGAGCTGGACGGCCAGGCCGGCCTCTGGAGCGACGGGGAGAGGAGGGCGTGGCTGGCGGGCTTTTGGGGCAGCCTGGCGGCGTACCTGGAGAAGTGGCAGCAGATCAGGATGAGGCGCGGGCCGGGGGAGAATATCACATTCGAGAAGGCGGTGAGCAGGTGAGTATCCTGGCTTGATGAACGGTCCGGATGCTCTCTTGGCAAACCAATGCGACTAACCGCGCGCACAGTCCGCTGAAAAGAAAGTTAAGAAAATAATAAAAAGTAATGCACATTCATCACGGCATCAACACAGTATCGATAGCATGTATAACACCATTGCTGCAATCGATATCTGCCTGAACCACCTTCGCATCATTTACCATGACATTTCCATCTTCGAGATTTATTGTAACATTCTCTCCCTGAATGGTTGCTACGGACATATCATCTGTCAGATCAGTTGACATAACCTTTCCAGCAGCTACATGATATGTAAGGACGGCTGCCAGTTGAGTCTTGTTCGCTAGCAGCACTGCAAGCTGATCCTCTGGTATTTTGGCAAAGGCTTCATCCGTTGGTGCAAAGACGGTAAATGGGCCTTCACCTTTCAATGTATCCACCAATCCCGCTGCTTCCACTGCGCTAACCAGCGTCTGGAAATTTCCAGCAGCTACGGCCGTGTCTACAATATCAGCCGCAGGCGGTGCTTCTTTTGCCGCATCCATATCATTCGACCCGGCCAGACAAACGCCAACCATTGAAATGGTTGAGATCAGCAATACAATTAAAGCTGCTCTTTTCATGGTTTAACCACCTCACCCATACTCTTCACTGCTTATGTGCCTTTTAATTCTACAGGCAATAAAATTTTTCCCTTTTTTATTTCACTGATAAGCTCATGAGCAATGCTCGAATATACATAATCATGATTCGTTATATACTTTCCTATCGTTATTTTTGCCTGCTTTATTGCGCCAGGAATTTGGCAATCGATAATCTAAGGTAATCCACTGGAAATAGCGAAGATCCTACTGGATAGCTGCTGGCAGGCATCTCAAATATCCAGCACCATCTCATCCCTAGCCGCCACGGCGTCCACGCCCTCGATTCCGGAGAGGGCATCCTCCCGCATCTGCTGGCTCGTGTACCTTCCGGCGTCAAAGTGGGTCAGCGCGAGCCTCCTGGCCCCGGCACGGCGGGCGATGCCGGCGGCGTCCTGGGGATTGAGGTGAGGCCAGGCTGTGTTGCTCTCGCCGGGCAGGTGGGCGCATTCGGCTATCAGCAGGTCGGCCCCCCGGGCCAGCAGCTCGGCGCTCTCGCACACCCCCGTGTCCGGGCAGTAGGCGACAGTCTTGCCCTCGATCTGGAAGCGATAGCCCATGCAGGGCGAGGCGTGCACCAGAAAGCGGCACTCCACCGAGAAGGGCAGGCTGTGCCGGCCAGGCAGAAGGTCGCGGACGGTGACAGGATAGGGCAGCCGGTCCAGGGGCACAGTGTAGGGCTCGTTGATGATGGCGTCAAGCCGTTCTGCCGTGCCCTGCTGGCCGAAGATGGTCAGGCGGGAGAAGCTGAACTTGTTGAGCACATGCAGCCCCTGGATGTGGTCGAGGTGGAAGTGGCTGAGGAAGAGGTAGACGGGCAGGCCGTCTTTGACGAAGCTGTCCGCTTTGTAGATGCCGTTTCCGGCGTCGAGGATGATGTGGCATCCTTCGGCGTTGATCAATGTGCAGATGGTGCTGCCGGTGGGGCTATCGAACCAGCCGTTGGTGCCGAGGAAGATGATCTGCATCTTTAGCTCTCCGGCGGGGCTTCACCCCATTCGATGAGCTTCTGCCGGACCTTTTCCGCTTTGGGGCTCTCGATCTTCTGGAAGATCTGCAAGGCCTCCTTTGCGCAGGCAACAGCCTCTTCCCAGCGGGCGAGCCCGTCCAAAGCAAGGCTCCTGTCGAAAAGGGCCTCGGCCTCTCCGCGGCGGAATTCAATTTCCCGGAAGATCTTCAGGGCCTGGTCACAGTGGTCGAGAGCCAGGTCGAGCTGGCCGAGGGCCGCGTGGGCTCGGCCCAGGGTGTTGAGAGCTTCACCCTCAACTTTTCGATATTCTATTTTGCGAGCGAGATGAAGAGATTGCGTGCAGTATTCAATTGCCTTGTCGGCTTCATTTCCGTCCAGATAGGCTTTGCCCAAATTGCAGAGGAATTCTCCTTCGTTCTGCCGGTCTCCGATCTCTTTTGCAATAGCCAGGGCCTGCTCGTGGAACTCGATTGCCTTGAGCGTCTCGCCCAGGCTGGCATAGGCCAGGCCCAGGTTGCCCAGGTGGTTGCCTTCGTCCCTCCTGTCGCCGATCTCTTTTGCAATAGCCAGGGCCTGCTCGTGGAACTCGATGGCCCTGCGCGTCTTGCCAAGGTTGGAGTAGGCCAGGCCTATGTTGCCCAAGGCAGCACCTTCGCTTCTTCTATTGCCCATCCTGCGAAAGATATTCAGAGAACGCTCCAGGTATCCGATGGCTTTGAGCGTCTCGCCCATGTTGGAGTAGGCCAAGCCCAGATTGCCTAAATGGGTGCTTTCAGCGCCTCGATCTTTCATCATTTTTGCTGCTTTTAAGCCGGTTTCTAGCCAGACAATTTTCTCCCTGGGGTGCAGGCGTAAATCCAATACATCGCTACCATCACCCGCGTAAGAGTTGGCCAATTCCAGGACTGATTTCAAGTCCCTCCTTTTTAATTCTCCGGCGTCCTGAACAATGTTCTTTGTCCAGGCCTGCCCAGCTTTGATATTTATCCATTCTCGGTCAAAGAGTTCCAATCCCGCAAGGAGATCCTGTCCACCTTTTAGATAGAGTGCCTCCGCATCAGAAAGCACCTTTGAGTAGTGCTTGACATGTTTCTGCTGGGCGTCCGTAAGTTCGTCCCCCTCAAGACAAGACTCTGCGAAAAGGCGGGCAAGGTCGTGAAGTCTGTATCTCCCCTCATCCGCAACTTGGATGAAGTCCACCAGGCTCCACCGCACCAGATCGCTCAGCGCCTCTGCAGACGCAAGGGCATCCATCTTCAGGACAGCCCTCGCCGCATCGCGGTCAAAATCACCGGAAAACACAGATAGACGTCGCCAATGCTTTTTCCGGAAGGGCGTGAGCAGATCGTAGCTCAGGCTGAAGGAGGCTTTCACCAACTCCAGCCGCGCTTTCTTATCCGTCAGGCGTCTTTCATATTCGGGAACGCTAATGTCCTTTCTCTCCGCCAGAACGCCGGCTGCATTGCGGAGCGCAAGGGGAAGGCGGCCACAGGTCTCAGCCAGCCCCTCCGCCCGGCCTTCGATGCGCGGGGCGATTTCAACGAGAAGCTCGCAGGCTTCGCCCAGGGGCAGAATGTCCAGGTCCTTCTCCGCCAAACCCGGCAGGGTGAATTTTATCCTGGATGTGATCAGGACGCCGCATCCTTTCGGAGGCAGCAGAGGCTCCACCTGCTCGCTGCCGGAGGCATTGTCCAGCAGCAGAAGGACGCTTTTGCCGTCCAGGAGGGAATGATACAGGCCGAGCAGTTCATTCTCGCTCTCCGGCAGGCGGTCGGCAGGATGATAGGCGCGAATGACATGAGCCATTGCTTCCGCGGGCGTTAGTGGAGGCAAATCCGGCTTGTTGCTCGTGCCTCGCATGTCGATGAAGATCCGGCCGTCGGGGAACCGGCCCCTGACCCGCTCTGCTATCACCAGGGCCAGGGCGGTCTTGCCCACGCCGCCCATGCCCCGCAGGCCGGTGATGGTGTCTCCTTTTTCAAAGTTGGAGAGGATGTCGCCGATCTCCTGCTCGCGGCCTTTGAAGTCGCGCGGGGGCGGGGGGATCTGATGAGGGACGGATGCAATAGACTGTTTAGCTTTTTTAGATGTGACTTCAAGCCCAGGTTTAAAGTCAAATACACATCTTCCATCATCGCAGGAATCATCATCTTCCAGCCATTTTCCTCTCGGATCGCTCCATCGGCGCAGGAATGCTATTCCCTCTCCCGTGCTGAAATCCAGGTGGACAAAATTATATGAATTTGCATAGCGGGGATTTTCAGCCATCCTGCGGTCATAAGAGGCTCCAGCCGGGATGATAACGCAATCTCCGGATGTGCCGCCGGCAATTTCCACCTTGGGCTTATGCTGATGTCCTCTTAAAATGAAATCGCACTCTTGCCTCAGGCGATCCTCAATTCTGTTGCAGTCAAACTCAGTGAGCCAATCAAAGGGATGGTGGAGAACTGCGATTTTCAGATAAGCATGCTCCTCAAGGATGCCGTCTATCTGCGGCTCTCCAACAATGACAGATCCCTTATCTCCGATTTTATCTTTATTTCGCCCGCACATCCAGGCAGAGTTCAGTCCAAGGAGAGCGATCTCTTTGTCTCCAATTTTTATCCTTTTAATGTTGGCATAATCCGCAGGTTGCTGTCCGGTATATCCCTTCAAGAAGTCCGAAAATGCTTTAAACGGCTCCAGGAGACGGGATCTTTTGCTATCATCCGTAAGCCAATTCTGAACCTCCGCCTCGGTGGACAGAGGCTTCTTGAGGCCAGCCGGAAGCATCTCAAATTGCCTTCGGTCCAGGTCATGATTTCCGGGCACGATGAAAAGGTGCTCAGGAGTCAGTCCGCATGCATCCAGTATCGGCTGAAGAAACTGCTCCTTTGCTGTCTGATACTCTTCAGATTTTCCACTGTGGGCCAGATCGCCGCTGAAGATAACAAAATCTATTTTTTCTAACCGAGTGTCTATTTCTGATCTTTCTTTGATGTCCTTTATCAAAGCTTTGCGTACCACTTGGCGATCAAATTCGCTTCCTTTCTGATGCCAATCTGAGATATGAAGCCAGGTAACTCCAGTCATCCTTTCCTCTTTTGTCTCTATCCAATCAAAGGGATCAGTGCTCTTGAATTTATAATTTGCCGGCAAATGGAGTTGGCTTTAACTTGGGAAGAAGAAATAGAAAAGTAAGGCAACTGGCTATTTTGTTTGCCTATCCCCAGTTCATTCAGTTGTTCATCATCTCTGTGCGTACTCTGTGTCCTCTGTGTCTCTGTGGTGAAAACGTCGTTAGCCA
>DAOPZB010000023.1:0-13891 GCA_035353195.1 Methanothrix sp.
CTCAATGAACCCCTCCAGGTTGATTCCCAGGGCGGCTATGAGCAGCACCAGGTCGGCCTGCACCTCGGAGAGCTGCCGCTCGTCGAATATGAAGTCCTTCCTCAGCACCGGCAAGCCCGCCCGGCGGGCGATGGCCACGCTCTCCCCCGCACCCATGAAGTGGGTGGGCTCGGTGAGGACCGATATGGCGCAGGCCCCGTTTTCAGCATAGGAGCGGGCGTAGTATGCCGCCTCATCCGGCAATAGCGCCCGGCCCAGGGCTTTGGGCTTGATCTCGGCGATGATGGGAATCCTCCCCCTGTCCCGGATAGAATGGGCTGAGGAGATGAGGTCGCGGCTCTCCGAGGGCGGCCAGCGCGGAGCCGGGACAAAGCCCCTCCGCCGGGAGGCCTCCAATATGCCCTCAATCAGGGGGTGCAGCCCATCACCTCCTCAATCCAGTTTTTGATCAGCCTCTTTCCGTCGGGGGTCAGCACCGACTCGGGGTGAAACTGCAGCCCGCAATGGGGCCGGCTCCTGTGCCGCAGGGCCATGACCGTTCCGTCCTCCGTGCGGGCGCAGGCCTCCAGCTCCGGCGCGAGGGTCTCCACCGCCAGGGAGTGATACCTGCCCCCCACCAGAGGGCTGTCCAGCCCCCGGAAGATGCCCCGTCCGTCATGCTCGATCCGGGAGGTCTTGCCGTGCAAGGGCTTCACGCGGCTGATGGTCCCACCGTAGGCGATGTTCATGGCCTGATGGCCCAGGCAGACCCCCAGGATGGGAACCTCGCCAAAGCAGCGGATGATCTCCAGACAACTGCCTATGTCCCGGAGATTGGCGGGATGCCCTGGCCCCGGGGAGATGACAATTCCCGCCGGCCTCATGGCCGCCACCTCAGCCGGCGTCACCAGGTTGGATCGAACGGCCGTCGGCTCGTAGAAGGCAGACACGTAATCCACCAGGTTCCAGACGAAGGAGTCCTGATTGTCCACGAAGAGTATGGGCCGGCGGCCACAGCTCTCCGGCCCATCGGCCTCGCCGGCAGCGCAGCTCATACCGCCACCCCTAAAGCCCTCTTCATGGCCGCCATCTTCCTCTCCGTCTCCAAAAACTCCTTCTCAGGCACCGAGTCGGCCACTATCCCCGCCCCGGCCTGCACCCTGGCCACCCCATCCTCGACCATGACGCTTCGGATGGCTATGGCAAAGTCGGAGCTGCCGTCGACGGAGAAATAGCCGATCCCCCCGCCGTAGATGCCCCGCGGCTCCTCCTCCAACTGGTCGATGATCTCCATGGCCCGCAGCTTGGGCGCTCCGGAGAGGGTGCCGGCGGGAAAGGCCGCGCGTGCGGCATCGAACTGATCGCACTCCTCCCTTAGCTCTCCGGAGACCGTGGTCTCGATGTGCTGCACATGGGAATACCTGAGGACGGACATGAAGTCCTCCACATGAACCGTCCCGGAGCGGCAGACGGACCGCACGTCGTTTCTCCCCAGGTCCACCAGCATGACATGCTCCGCCCTCTCCTTCTCGTCGGCCAGCATCATCCGGGCGTACTTCTCGTCCTCCGCCGCCGTCCTGCCCCGCGGACAGGTTCCGGCAATGGGATTGACCCTCAGCCGGCGGTTGTAGGTGTTGAAGAGCGTCTCCGGCGAGGCCCCCACAATGGCCAGGTCGCCGAGCTGGAAGAGATAGGTGTAAGGGCTGGGATTGATGCTGCGTAGCTTCCTGTACAGTTGCACGGGATCGGGGCACTCCACCCGGGCCGACCTGGCCAGCACAATCTGGAAGATGTCGCCCGCCAGGATGTGCTCCTTGGCTTGCACTACGGCCTGCTCATACCTCTGCCGCCCCCCGGTGAGAAGAATCCGTCCCGGCGGGGAGCAATCTTCCGACTGGTCGTAGTCCGGGTCTATGCCCCCGATGGTCTCAATGAGATTGACCTTGGGTCCGGGCAGGATGGGAGCGATGGTGAAGTAGACCCGCCGGGTGAGGTGGTCGAATATGAAGGTGCTCTCCGCCAGGCAGAACATGGCATCCGGAGCGCAGCCGTTCGACGCCTTTCCCAGCCGCTCCATGACCAGGTCGTAGGCCAGATATCCGATGGCTCCGCCGGTGAAGACCTGCCGGCCAAAGCTGTTGGGCGAGCCCCGGCTACAGGGTATGGCTGCGCGCAGGGCGTCGAAGAGGTCATAGCCCTCTAAGAGAGGCCCCTCCAGGGAGTCGCCCATCCTCTCCACCTCCGCCACCCCGGCAAGCCGCCCTTCCAGGAGGTCCATGCCCCCATTGTAAAACTGCATCTTCAGGAAGCGGTTCTTGATGGTCACCACCGCTGAGGGATCGGCCCCCACGAAGGAGAACCTGGCCTTCTGGCCCGACTTTTCCACCGACTCCAGCAGATAGGGATGCCTTCTGCCCTTCAGGGCCATAAAGAGGGATAGGGGCGCGTCCACGCTGACCTTGTCGGTCACATCAATGTATACCGGCTCTACTGCTGGGTGGGACATGCCCGCACCTCCCTGACAAATCTCGCCATCTTCTCCTCATCCTTTCTGCCCGCCGTCTCCAGGCCGCTGGAGGCGTCCACTGCATAGGGCCGCACCCGGCGGATGGCCTCGGCCACATTGCCGGGGTGTAGGCCGCCAGCCAGTATCACCGGCACATTGAGGGCGGCGGCCAGCCGGGCGCTCCTCTCCCAGTCGTGTACCCTACCCGTTCCCCCCAGGACGCCCCCGGCAAACGTATCCAGCAGGATGGCGTCGGCGCTGCCGGCGACCAGGCGCGCCTCCGCGAGATCCGTCTCTGGGCAGAGGGCGGCCACGATCTTCTGATTGACCCTGCTCTTCAGCTCCAGGAGGTCGGAAGGGCCCAGGGAGCCGTGCACCTGCAAAACGTCTGCTCCGCAAGCTTCCGCCAGGCCAGCCGCCCCGTCCACGTCCTTTGGAGCGATCACCGCCACGCTCTGGTTGAAGAGAGGCACCTCTCGGATAAGCCGGCCGGCCTGCTCTGCGGTGAGGCTGTGCCGGGAAGAGTCGATCTCCACCACAAATCCCAGGGCATCAGCCCCGGACCGCAGAGCGAGTGACAGCTCAGTGCGATTCATGATGCCGCAGATCTTTATGCGGGTCAAAGGAACCTCTCCAGCTTCTCCGGCTCGCCGCTGGCAAGTGTCATCTGCTGGAGGACATAGAGAGCCCTGCCCGAATCCAGGGCCTCCTCCGCCATGCTCGCTCCCTCCATCAGGCTCGCCGCCCGTCCGGAGACATAAACCGCCGCCCCGCTGTTCATGGCCACGATGTCTCTGGCTGCGCTCCTCTCCCCCTTCATGACGGCGGCCAGCTTTCGGGCGTTCTCCTCCGGAGTGCCTCCGGCGATATCCCTGGGTTCGGCCCTGGGATAGCCCAGGTCCTCTGGCTTCAAACGATAGCTTGTCACCTTTCCGTCCTTCAATTCGGCTACCTGGGTCTCGCCGGTGTTGGCTATCTCGTCCATGCCGTTGCCGTGCACCACCAGGGCCCTCTCCGCGCCCAGTACTTTGAGCACCGCGGCGAGCTTTTCGCAGAGCCGGGGATCGTATACCCCCATGACCTGAGCGCCCGCTCCGGCGGGATTGGTGAGCGGCCCCAGGATGTTGAAGACCGTGCGCATGCCGATCTCCCTTCTCAGCGGACCCACCCGCTTCATGGCAGGGTGAAAGGCCGGGGCCAGCATGAATCCTATTCCCAGGCGCTCGATCATATCGGAGACCGCCTGGGGCGATGAGCTGATGTTGACGCCAAGCTCAGACAGAACATTCGCGCTGCCGCATTTGGAGCTGATGGCATAGTTGCCGTGCTTGGCTACGGAAACGCCGCATGCGGCGGAGACGATGGCCGCCGCAGTGCTCACGTTGATGGTATTGGAGGCGTCCCCTCCCGTGCCGCAGGTGTCAACCAGGGTGCCCTTGACCCGGGGGTGAATGTGAATGGCCGACTGCCTCATCCTTCTGGCAAATCCGGCGATCTCGCTGACCGACTCGCCCTTTATGCGCAGGGCAATGAGGAGGGAGCCGATCTGGGCATCGGTGGCGCTGTTGAATATCTCGCCCATGAGCGATTCTGCCTCCTCCTGGGTCAGATCCTGCCCTTCCACGATCTTTTGAAGATAGCTCATTGTAATCACCAGCATCAATGTATAATTTTGTACTTTGATGAAGTAAAAGGTACATTATATTTAAAGATTATGCATTGGGTATGTTTATCTCAGTATCATTAACCGGGCATTGTTTGTGCGTACTTTGTGTCCTTTGTGCCCTTTGTGGTTAAATAATTAGGCGATCATTAATTGTTTTGTTTTCTAATGGCCTGATAAAAACCACAAAGAGCACAAAGAACTCACAAAGAAGGAATTTTTGTTCGGTTCTTCGCTATTTCCCGTGGCTAAACTGAGTTACTCTGTCTAACAGGCTCATTCTCATCTCTGTGCCTCTGTGTCTCTGTGGTTTTGTTCAGTAGCAGTAGGCTAAATTGTCGACAACTTAATAACTAAACCACAGAGGCGAAGAGACACAGAGATAAAGAACCACTTCATGACCCACAGGAAATAGCGAGGTGCCTTTTGTTCTGCACAAAGGAGGCAGAGGATAGAGATGCACGCAGAGCACGCCCAGAGAGAGCTAACAAATCAATGAACATCAATTCAATCGATTGGTTTGGGTGCCATTCGTTTCCTGATCCCGGCCCGCCTTCCTGCCCCTGCGCTCCCGGCTTTCCGGCGTCCCCTCCGCCTCTTCATCCACATGGGACAGGTCCGCTCCGCACATACGGATTGATTTATGCCCGTCCTTATAAATGTTGGGCGGCCTCTTTGCAGCCAGCACGGCAAAGCCTTTTATCTCCTGGGGGATTTCTAGAATCTATGGCGAATCTCAATGTTGCGGTCCTGGGTGCTCCCGATTTCAGCAAGGATCTGGGAAAGAAGGGCACAGCCAGCGACCTCACCTTTTACAACCTCAAGAAAGGTCAGAACACAGTCACATTCATCGAGCCGACCAGGTATCCGGAGAGGCTCGCTCCCCTCTATCATGCCGTATCCCTGGCGGCCAAGGCCATTTTAATCGTGGACAAGATAGATCCCGCCTTCGGCGAGTCGGTCATCATGCTGGACTGCGTGGGGCTCAAGGACGGAATAGTCATCCTGCGAAATTTCCTGGCCAGAGAGCAGATCGCCCCCTTCATCAAGGGCACAGTGGTGGACGGATACCAATTCCTGCCGGATGATAAAAACGCCCTTCGCGAAGGACTGCTGGAGCAGGTGGCCAAAATCGACTCGCCCCAGAATGAACCGATTGGGACCATGCCTGTAGACCACTTCTTCAATGTGCGGGGCATAGGCACAGTGGTCCTGGGGTCGGTGGCTGAGGGCAGCATCAAAAAGCATGATGTCCTCAGGGTCCTGCCCGGCGAAAAAACCGCTCAGGTGCGCTCCATCCAGAAGCATGATGAAGACTTCGACACCGCCGGCATCGGAGAGCGGACGGGCATAGCTCTAAAGGGCGTGGAGGTGGAGGACTTAGACCGGGGCACAATTCTCACCAGCGACAAATCCATCAAAGCCGTCTCCTCGCTCAAAGCCTCCGCCTCGATTGTCAAATACTGGCCGTCTCCCCTCAAGGAGGGCATGGTCCTTCATATCGGCCACTGGATGCAGTATGTTCCGGCCAGGGTGGAGGCAGCGGCTGCCGGAGGCGACTGGCATCAGCCGGAGCTGTCCCTCAAGCTGGACAAGATGCTGGTCTATCGGCCTGGCGCAAGGGCAGTCCTGACCTACCCCGAAGGCGGAAAGCTGAGGGTGGCGGGGACTATAGAGCTGCCTTAATTGTCCTTGATTCTTTTTTCTGCTTAATTTTTTCAGTTTATATTTTATAATGGGCATAGGCGCACCATACTTTCAATTTTGCCACAATCCTTTTTTGTTAATTACTTTTTTTTACTTTTCACCAAAAGGGTTAAAAACCTTTTAAGCAATTGGGCTTGAGGTGTACTATTGAATGGGCATGCAAACGATTTCGGCTCTAGATTTCCAGGGGTTTAGACCACCTCCATTGAAGCATTTGGCCACATGCCCGTCAATATCACCAGCCTGCCAGGATAGACTGCCGTCTGATTTTTTCTTAAGTTTTGATTTTGGCCAATTACATCTTATCAAGCATGAAATGGAGGGACAAATCGAAAGCCTGCGGATGATGCAAGTCGTCTACATTGGAGGGAATAATTGTGCAATTTGACCCACTAGATCTCGGCTTATTTGCTATTGTGTTAATTGTGCTCGTGGGACCGTTCATGGTCAAAAAAATCGAGCACAACCTTGAGGCATTTCTATTCGTCATGGGCGTATTGGCGGTAACGATTTCCAGCTTCTACAACAAAGAGGGTTTGATGGCCACACTGGGCTACACCCAACATCAGGCAGAGCTCATCGGCTGGAACATGGAAATAGTAATGGAAGCCCTTGAAGAGCCTATCATAAAGGGAATCGTTCCTGCGGTGCTGGTTGCCGGCCTTCTCTTCCATTACGGAAAGAATGCCGTGCAACAGGCTATGAACTCTATCACCAAAGTAGTTCCCGTAAAGGTAATCGTATTCCTGATCGTGGCTATTTTGGGCCTGATGTCCAGCGTTATCACTGCCATCATCGCCTCTCTGTTACTGGTTGAGCTGATGAACTGCCTGCCCTTTGACCGGCAGACCAAGATAAACATAGTCATAATCGCCTGCTTCTCCATCGGTCTCGGCGCAGTGCTCACCCCTGTGGGAGAGCCGCTCTCCACCATTGCCATCACCAAGCTGCAGGGAGAGCCTTACAATGCCGCTTTCTTCTTCCTCTTCAACCAACTGGCCATTTATATCATACCCGGCTGTCTGGCCATGGGTCTCTTGGCCATGTTCTTCACCGGCAAATCCAAGGTCATGGAATGCAAGGTAAGCCAGGAGGATGACGGCGGCCTCAAAGATGTGGTCATCAGGGCGATCAAGGTCTATGTCTTCGTCATGGCGCTCCTGCTTTTGGGCGGCGGCATGAAGGTGGTAATCGACAAGTATGTCCTGGGCATAGCCCCGGAGATCCTCTACTGGGTCAACATGGTGTCTGCCATTCTGGATAACGCCACACTGACTGCAGCCGAGATCAGCCCGGCCATGAGCATGGTGCAGATCCAGGCAGTACTTATGGGCCTGCTCATCGCAGGAGGCATGCTCATCCCCGGCAACATCCCCAACATCATCTCCGCCGGAAAGATGGGCATCTCCAGCAAGGAATGGGCCAAGCTGGGTGTTCCTCTGGGCCTCATTCTGATGGCGGTATACTTCGTGTGGATCTTCTACGTGCCGTTCCACATCGAGTTTCATTTCTGAAGGCGGGATAGTATCCCGCTGATATTTTTTTATAATTGATAAATGAACATGTTATGTCCGGTTCTTTTTTGATATTGCAGCCGATGCAAATGAAAACCAATCATTTAAATGCCAAAAGGTTCCAATCCACCGGCCAGACGGCAAACGGTGAGGGCAGACATCTATGCCAAGCGGCAGGTATACGAGAATAGAAATCACCCAGGAGGCCTACATGGGCCTTGAGGCTGAGGCGGTATTGCAGGGCAAAACTCTCAAAAAGCTGGCGTCGGACCTGATCCTCGGCAGCATATCGGAGAAGGCATTGCAATTTGTGCAGCAGAGCAGCAAATCCCTGCTTGAAGAAGAGGGCGGAATTCATGACAAAAAAGAGGATGCTTCCGACACATATTGCCCCAGGATATCCGAGAACATACAGGCTATCCAGAAGATAAAGGAGCTGTGGTCCAGAGATCCCAGGCCCTCGCAGAGGGAGATCGCCAGGATAATCGACTATCCCGCATCTTCCACCAAATATCAGATCAAGAATATGCTGGAGAGGGGCGAGCTGAAGGGCTGATACATTTATCTATTTTTTGAGGCATTTTACGTATATCCTGTAGCCTAACAGGTTGAGTCCGGGCCGGCCGGGCAGAACCCGGCGCTCCAGGAAGCGCGAGACCCTCTCCTGAACGAATGCGGGATCGACGAGCGGCCGCCAGCGGCTCATGAAGAGATAGCCCTGGAACAGCTTGAAATCAAAGCCCCGGTGGCAGAGCACGGCAAAGCCGCTGTCCTCCAGCCACGCCCGGAATTCCGCAGGGGATACGTACTCCGGAGGGGATATCCTCTCCCGGAAGAGATGCTTTCGCAGCAGGGTATAGTGGGAGATGCGGGAGAAGAAGTCGACAACCAGCACCCCTCCAGGCTTAAGGACGCGATAGAACTCCTGCAAAGCGAATAATGCAGCGGCAGAGTTGGGCAGGCAGGTCAAAACGCCGCTGCTCACCACCCGATCGAAGGACTGGTCCCGGAAGGGCAGGGCGGTGACCGAGCCCTGCAAGAAGCCTGCGGCAGTCGGGGCGGGGCGTACCGCCACTTGGCCGCCGCCGGATCGATCCAGCCCCTCCGCCCGTACAGCGGCTCTTTTCAGCATATTCTTGGAGAAGTCCATTCCGACAGCGCGAAATCCTCCGGGAGCGGCTCTGGCCTTTGCAGTGGCTTTTGCAGCATCAGGTGCGTCCCTTTGGCCGGCATCTCCTTCTCCCTTGCATAGAGCCCTCAGAAGGAGATTTCCATTGCCGCAACCGGCATCCAGAACCACTCCGGAGGCACCGGAGAAGCAGAACCTGGCCGCCTCCTCCTCGAACTCGGCCATCATCTTCAATATGAAATCCGGGGTGTCCTCCGGCAGGTCGCGGGCCATCTTGAGGTCGGCATCGTCTCCACACCTGCTCTGGCACTCCCAGAAATCCAGCTCCTCCCTCTGCAGGCGGGCCTCAAGCCCAGGAAGATCAGAACTCTTGCCCATGAAATGGATTCACTCCCGCGCTCCGATGAAGTGAGAATTATTAATAGTTTGCCAGGGAATAATTGTGATCGCAATTTCAATCCAATTCGCTCATCGGAAAAAGGAGCCGGTGATATGGCTGCAAGAGGACATGCAAGAGGACATAATAGAGAGCTTGAGGAGATCGCAGAACGGGTGATGGATGAGCTGGAGGGCCACCTCTCGGCTATGCAAAAGGCCGCCGAGCAGATCTCATCCGGCCGGGCGCTGGAGGAGGTTGAAGTTTCCGGCTATTCGCTCTATCTGGCCAGGAAGGACCCCAGGGACAGCTCCAGCCGGGCGGAGGCGGTGATGTGCAGCATGGAGTTTGATCGCTACTTTCAGATTCTGGAGCAGGCCGCATCTGCGGGAGGCCTGTGCCTGGAGGAGGAGACCGAGCTGGAGGTGGAGCTGCCCGAGGCGGAGTTTGAGGAGAACATGATCACCGGGGGCTTTGAAAAGTACAAGGGCCTGGCGGTGGGCCATCACAACCAATGCCTGGAGGAGCTGATGGTGCAGGTCTGCCACCTCCTCAAGGAGAGGGGCCTGGCTGTAGCCTGCGTGCCGGACGAGGATGTGATCTTCTATCTGCCCATCTGACCGGCCTAAAGTGATTCTGCTCCGACCTTCCCTGGGTAGGTAGTGCCAAGGAGAAATCATGACATACGGCCCTCTCTATATGGCGGCCTATTTCATCCTCTTCGGAGCGGTGCACAGCCTGCTGGCCGACCCCGGATTCAAGAATTGGGCCAGGGCAGCTTTAGGCTGGGGCTATAACCACTGGCAGCGGCTGGGATACAATCTGCTGGCCATATTCATGATGCTGCCGTTCATATCTATTCTGATCTTCCTGCCAGGCGGAGAAGTCTACAGCGTCCCTCCTCCCTGGAGCTGGGCCATGATGGCCGGCCAGATGCTGGCGGCAGGAGCGGCGCTGGCGACGCTGCTGCGCACCGGCGTCTCCAGCTTTCTGGGCCTGGACCAACTGAATAGGGAGAGAGATAGATCAGGAGGGCAGGTGGACGGACGCGGGGGTGGGCTGGTGAGGGACGGCATTTATGGTCGGGTGAGGCATCCTCTTTACGTCTTTTCTATCCTCTTCCTCTGGCTTGCACCCATCATGACCGAGAGCCTTCTGGCCTTCAACATCTCTGCCACCATCTACTTCGTCCTTGCTGCCAGGCATGAGGAGAGGTCTCTGGCGATGGAGTTTGGAAGCGAGTATGAGGTGTACAGGAGATCTGTGCCCATGTTCCTGCCAAGGCTGCGGCCAATAAAAAAATCCATATAGATGGCTGACAGAACGCATATCTGGACATATCAAGGCATATCATAATTTCCAAGTATAATTGTCAGGACCTGGGCGAAATTTATGACGGATAGACATTCGGTCTCACTATGGGGTGCGCTCGCCCCGGCATTGCTGGCGGCCCTTGCTGCATCGCTTCTTTTGGGAGGTGTGGCGGCAGTTGAATCCGGAGCGCCCATCCCGCCGGAGAAGTTCTCAGATGATTACTACAAGGTCTACGGCACTCCCGATCTGGTCGTCTCCCTGGACAGCTCCCGCCTCTATCAGGGGGAGAAGTCCTCTCTCTTCCTGACAGTCACCAATCGGGGGCGCATAACCTCTTTTGAGGCAAACGAGGAGCCTGCGGCCAATAAGAGGGAGGAGATGATAGCCGCCCAGAAGGAGCAGGAGCTGGAGAAGCTGAGGACGGTCGCCCAGGATGTCTCCGTTCGCCTGCGCGCCGAGAACGAGAGCGCCATAGACATAACCCGCTCGGTGGCCTATCCGGGAAGCATCCGCGAGGGGCAGACCTCGGCCCGGCTGGAGTTTCCCATCGAGGCCTATAAGAATGCCGCACCCGGGGAGTACCGGCTCTACGCCGACATCAACTACACCTATCAGAGGGATGTGTCTGTGGAGGGGGATGAGGACCGGCCGGAGAGCCCCGACGTCTTCTACTGGTACGAGCCCAAGAGCCAGAGCCTGCCCATCTCCGTAACTGTGGAGAGGAAGAGCCTGGCCGAGTTTGCGGTTTTAAGCATTTCGCCCCGCACCCTGGCGGCGGGCTCAGAGGACAATGTGGTCAAGATCTCCATTAAAAACGTGGGCCTGGAGGCGGCGAAAGACCTGGTTGCCCGGCTCCATCCGGAGAGCGGCATCTACGTGGCAGTGGACGAGTCGCCCATACCCCTCCTGCCGCCGGGAGGTGAGTCGGAACTGGTCTACAAACTCGATGTCTCCAAGGATGCCGTGCCCGGCAAAGAATACCGGTTGAGGGTGGAGTTCGAGTTTTCCGATCGATTCCGCGAAGACCTGACCGACTCTGAGAACGCTTATCTGAGGGTAGAGCCGGAGGGGTCGAGTCTGTCTGCTTCCTGGATTGTGCTGCTGGTCCTCCTGGCTGCCGCCCTGGCAGCAGCAATAAAAAACAGAGAGAAAATAAAAGGCAAATTCAAGGGCAAGAGCTGAGGGTGGGGTGAGGATTGGGTGGCTATGGGTGGGGCAGGCCCGGCGATTTATGCTAGGGGCATCAGCAAGAGCTTTGGGCGGCAGAGGGTTCTGGACGGCCTGTCTGTGCAGATCCCCTCCGGCATCACCTACTGCCTCTTGGGTGCGAACGGCTCAGGCAAGACCACCTTCATCCGGGCGGCAGTGGGTCTCCTGCGCCTGGACGGGGGAGAGCTCTCGGTGCTGGGCCGGCCCGTCGGCGAAGTGGGGAAGATCTACTCTCAGATCGGCTACATGACCCAGCACAAGGCCCTCTATCCGGACCTCACTGTCCAGGAGAATATGGAATTTTACGCCGGGCTGTACGGCCTGACTAAAAAGGAGCGGGAGGAGAGGATGAGCGATCTGCTGCAGATGGTGGACCTGGCTGCCCAAAAGGGCAGACTGGCCGGGGCCCTCTCCGGGGGAATGTACCAGAGGCTCTCTTTGGCCTGCACCCTCATCCACCAGCCCAGGCTGCTCCTGCTGGACGAGCCCACGGTGGGGGTCGACCCCCGGCTGCGGCAGAGCTTCTGGGAGTACTTCAACCGGCTGGCGGAGGATGGCAAGACGGTCCTCATCACCACTCACCTCATGGATGAGGCGGAGAAGTGCCGCAGGGTGGGCTACATGCGGGCGGGCAGGATGGCAGCGGAGGGCAGCCCGGAAGAGATCCTGAGCCTGGCGGGGCTGAGCCCCATCCTCAAGCTGTGGCTGGCCGGGCAGCAGGAGGCTGCCGCCCTCCTGACCGCCGAGGGATACCCGGCCACTGTCCGGGAGGGCGTGGTGCTTGTTGAACTGAGGGACCGCTCCAGTGTCAAGGAGATCCTGGCGCTGGTCGAGCCTCTGGACATGAGGCTGGTCGAGCCCACCCTGGAGGAGGCATTTGTCCTCCTGGCGGAGGAGAGGTGACGCCGGGCTTCGCGCGGGTGGGGGTGGTCGCCCTGCGGGTGGTCCGCCAGCTCAAGAGAGACCGGCGGACCATCGGCCTGATCGTATTCGCCCCCATTGTGCTCATGATCCTCTTCGGCTATGCCCTCTCCGGAGAGATGAGCGGCATCGCCCTCGGCCTGGTGGACGAAGGCGGGCACGCCCTCTTGCGGCAGCACATCGAGTCCATACCAGACTATGAGATACTCTACCTGGGATCGGAGTCGGACGCGGAGAGGCTGATCGGGGAGGCGCAGTTGGATGGGGCGGTGCTGCTGTCGCCTGACGGAGTGCGCGTTCTCCTGGACGCCAGCAGCCTGCAGATATCCGGCGCGATAGCGGCAGCAGTGCAGGCCGGGGCGGGCAGGGAGACGGCGGCAAAGGCCGGGCAGAAGGGGGCCGGCCCCATCACCACCCGCTACATCTTCGGCTATGATTTGGAGATGATGGACACCGTCGGACCGGCTATCTTGGGGCTGGTGGTCTTCTTCTTCACATTCATCAATGCCGCCATCGCCTTCATCCGGGAGAGGGCCCAGGGCAGCCTGGAGAAGTTCATGGTCTCGCCCCTCTCCCGCCTGGAGATGGTCTCGGGCTATGTTCTTGGTTTCTCTCTATTCACAGTGCTACAATCGGCTACGACGCTGTTCGTAGTAACCGCATTCTTCGGCGTGCCCCTGAAGGGCAGCCCCCTCACGGCCATGATGGTGGTGGTGCTGCTCGGCGCGGGCGCCCTGGTGCTGGGCTGCTTCTTCTCCAACTTCGCCAGAAGCGAGTTTCAGGTGGTGCAGTTCATCCCCCTCATCATCACTCCCCAGATCGTCCTATGCGGCATCTGGTGGCCTTTGCAGTCCGTGCCGGAGGTCATCCGGCCCTTCTCCTACATCCTGCCCCTCACCTACGCCGCCGATGCCCTGCGGGCGGTGATGCTGCGGGGTGCAGGAGTGACGGACATACTCTATCCGGACCTGCTGGCGCTGGGGCTGTTCTTCCTGGTCTTCTTTACCGCGGCGACGATGATGCTGAGGAGAGAGGTGGCTTAGTCAAAAGCAGAACATCAAAAAGAACTTTAAAGCAACTTGATCCCTTTGCCGAATTTCTGGAATATTTCGCGGCAGACATCCAATCCAATATCCGTAAGCTGATAAGTCATTTCATTTCTGGTTTTATGCAGGCTCACATACCCATGTGCAATAAGAGAGACGAGTGCCTTCTCTGCTGCTTTTTTCGTGCGCTTGTCCTGCTGAAACTTTTTCATGAAATAGGGCTTAGGAACATGGGCGGATTTGCTGGAATTAGTTGCTTGACAGATGCTGGTTAATACACGCCTTTCCATTGCATCTATCATGCGTTTTAGAATAGCTTATATGGATATAAATGTTTGGATTACAAGTATTCAGCATTTACAAAAAGATTTAAATAACTTATATGTGGTATTCTTATTATGAGCATTGCACAGGCCATTCAAGCCGTCGAGGACAAGGGGATTAATACCGACCTGGAGCTCTACGAAGTGATCGAGAATAGTCCCGGTGAGAGCGTATACTCTTTGGCCAAGCTGATGGCCTGGAGC
>DAOPZB010000024.1:0-13859 GCA_035353195.1 Methanothrix sp.
TCCCGGCATGCACCAGCCTGCCCGGGTCCTCCTCCATGTGCGCCCGGTTGATGCGAATGTTCCTCTCCGCCCCATCGTCTCCCAAAATCATGATGTGGCCGGCAGTGGCCAGGGGATAGTCGTACTGGCTGATCTGAAATCCCTTGGGAAGGTCCGGATAGTAGTAGTTCTTCCGGTAGAAGAGAGTCTCCTCCTCGATCTTGCAGTTTAAGGCCAGACCCACCTTGATGCCGTACTCCACCGCCTTTTTGTTTAGCACGGGAAGCGAGCCGGGCAGCCCCAGGCAGACGGGGCAGGTGTGGCTGTTGGGCTGGCAGTTATGGTAGGCGGTGGAGCAGCCGCAGAACATCTTGGATGCCAGCCGATTGAGCTGGACGTGAATCTCCAGGCCGATGATGACATCCTCCATCTAAACCACCTCCGGGCTTCTCTCATGAAATGAAGTCGCCGATTCGAATGCCTGGGCAGCCTTCAGGACCGTCGCCTCCCCGAAGTGGGGGCCGATGAGCTGCAGACCGATGGGCAGCCTGCCGGCAAAGCCGCATGGTACGGATATGGCCGGAACGCCCGCCAAATTGATGGGCACAGTGAAGACATCGGCCAGGTAAAGCGACAGGGGATCGTTGATCCTCTCGCCGATCTTGAAAGCCGGAATGGGCATGGTGGGGCTGGCCAGGATGTCCACCTGCCCGAAGGCCTTCAAGAAGTCCTGCTTGATGAGGGTTCTCACCTTGAGGGCCTTGAGGTAATAGCGGCCGTAGTATCCGGCGGAGAGGGCATATGTGCCGAGCAGTATGCGCCTCTTGACCTCCGGGCCGAAGCCCTGGGCGCGGATGGCCGAAAACGTGGTATGCCAGTCTTTATCCTCGCCCTCCCGCAGGCCGTAGCGCAGGCCGTCGAAGCGGGCCAGGTTGGAGGAGGCCTCGCTCATGGCGATGACGTAGTAGGCGGCCAGTGCGTAGCGGGTGTGGGGCAGGCTGACCGTCTGCCAGGAGGCCCCCAGCCCCTCCAGGGTGTGAATGGCCTGCCAGACCGCCTTCTCCACCTGCCTGTCCACTCCCTCCCCGAAGCACTCCTGGGGAATGCCGATCCTCATTCCGGAGACGCCGCCCTCAAGTCCGGAGAGGAAGCTGTAGCTCTTCGTGCCGACTGATGTGGAGTCTCTGGGATCGTGACCGGCGATGACCTCCATGAGCAGAGCCGTGTCCTCCACCGTATGGGTCAGCGGGCCGATCTGCTCCAGGGAGTTGGCATAGGCTACCAGGCCGTAGCGGGATACCATGCCGTAGGTGGGCTTGAGCCCCACTATGCCGCAGAAGGACGCCGGACAGCGCACCGACCCCCCGGTGTCCGAGCCCAGAGCCGCCGGTGCCTCGCCGCCGGCCACCACCGCCGCGCTTCCCCCGCTGGAGCCTCCCGGAACGCAGGTCGTGTCCCAGGGATTTTTGGTGGGTCCAAAGCAGCTCGTCTCCGTGGATGTGCCCATGGCGAACTCATCCATATTGGCCTTGCCCATGATTATGGCCCCCTCAGATTTAAGCCGCTCCACCACATGGGCGTCGTAGGGCGGAACGTACCCCCGCAGTATCCGGGAGCTGCAGTTGGTCTCAATTCCCCGGGTGGATATGCACTCCTTGATGGCGATGGGTACTCCCGCCAGCCGGCCGGTGCCGGGGCTCCTGTCGAACTCGCGAGCCGCTAATAGAGCGCTCTTTTCGGCCAGGGTGGTAAAACCATTGAGCCGACTCTTCTTTATCTTCTCGAATAAGCGGCTGACGTACTCCTCCGACGACCCGCCTTTCAGCTCCTCACTCAACTGGGACAGCATGATCACACGATCCTCGGGCTCTTGAAGTAGCCGTTCTCCCGGCGGGGGGCGTTCTTTAAGGCCTGCTCCGAAGTGAGGGAGCCGTAGGCGACATCCTCTCGGAATATATTGTCCAGCTCCACCACCCGATATGTCGGCTCCACATTTTCAGTATCAACCTCGTCAAGCTGGTGGAAGTAGTCCAGGATGGAGTTGAAATGCCTGACCAACTCATCCTTCTCCTCATCCTCGATTTTGATGCTGGCAAGCCAGCCGATGTGCTCCACATCTTCCCTGGTGATCATGTCATCCTCGCTTCCGCTATAGACATCTGCAATGCGGATGGATCATCTTATATGATATAAAGGCTCTTTTCCCGCCCATCTCTCCGCCCCATTTCCCACCCCATTCTTCATCCCATTGCCCTCCCTCGAGCGCAGGTTTTTTTTAGCTAATGAAAGAAAGCGCCCAACGAACTTCAGAGGAAACCTGCTGATTTCTGACTGAAGAGAATAGAAAGGAGATCCCCGGAGATACATGAAAGACAACGATGTCATTGTGATCGGCTCAGGAATAAGCGGCCTGCTATCGGCTCTGGCTCTCTCCCGCGAAGGCAGGAGGGTACTGATCCTGGAGAAGGAGAGCTATCTCGGCGGAGTCTGCCGGTCGTATGACGTAAACGGCTATCGCGTGGATACGGGCCCGCATGCCATAACCAGGCTGCAAACCGGGCCGCTGAGGCAGCTCATGGACAGTTACTTCAGCATAGTGCCTCAGTTCATACCCTTCGGAAAATACTACGTACGAATCGGCGACGAGGTCAGGCCCTTTCCCTGGAGCATCAACGCCTGGCTCACCTTCGGCCTGATCCCCATGACGGACAGGCTGCTGCTCATGAGAGCCCTCTTCAATACCCTTTACCTGGCCAACGCCGGCAAGGATTTCTCCAACATCACCCTCTCCGAGGTCCTCCCCAAGAAGGTCTCCATGACCACCAGGAGGTTTTTGGACTGGCTGTGCTACTTCATGGTGGGAACGTCCATAGAGAAGGCGCCCATCTCAAGGTTCGTGGACAATAAGACCCACCACTCCCGCTCCATTCCCTATGTGGGCAAGATCTACGACCTCTTTCTGACCGAGGGGGCCACCGACCAGGGATATCCCAAAGGGGGGCTGCAGTCCATAGTAAACGCCATCCTGGCCTCCTTTCCCAAGGACCGGGTGCAGATCAGGACCAATGAGCCTGTAAAAAGCATCGAATGCAGCGACCACGTGGAGTCGGTGGTCACCGAGCAGGACTGCTACGACTGCGAGACCGTTGTCTATTCCGGCTTCTCCTCAGATCTGCCCAATCTGATTGATGATCTGCCCGCAGCCTATACCGGAAATCTGACGACCATCAAGAGGGTCAAATCGCTGACCATATGGCTGGGACTGACCAGGAAGGTCTTCAACAATTACGGCTCGGAGATCTGGGTGGACTCCGATCCCTATGCCTGGGTGGTGCCTACCACCAATTACGATCCCTCGCTTGCTCCGGGAGGAAATCAACTCGTGGGCTTTGCGTTTACCCTGCCCGGAGATTACGATTCCGCGGCCATAAAGAAGAAAGCCTTCGGGACGATTGTCGACACCGTTCCCGATATCGAGAAGCACATCGACATGGTTCACTATCAGGAGCTGATACCTGAAAAGGCCTCCTGGGGCATAAACTGCGGCTTTGGAGATGTGAAAACTCCTATCAACAACCTGTACTGCGTGGGCACTGACACCGAGAAGAGGAGCGCAGGGGTCAATCGGTCGGCCTATTCGGTGATGAAGTTTTTGGATATCATAAAGTCCGACGGCAACCTGAAAAAGCGATCTTGAACCTCCGTTTGCCGTTTTGAACCTTCTACTGGCTTTTGGCTCAAAACAGAACGTTTTTATCCGGGATCCTCTGCAGAGCATTCTTCGGCAAATGACGTTCGTTCGGCCTGCATTTTAAATATCGTTCCATGCACCCTTGGCTCGCAAGTGTGCTTCCCGGCGACAGATGCCGGGATGATAGGGAATTGGGAGTGAGCAGCATGAGAGAGATCATAGAATATCTGAATCATAAGCCAGGCCTAAGAGGCAAGATCCTGGATCGCGGAGAGCTGAAGCGGGTGGCTGTGGCCTGCGGACTGAGCCCCCAGCAGACCCGGGTGCAGCTCAGGGAGATGGGATTCGTCCTGACAGAGAACGACCACGGCATTGCAATTTGGATAAAGCCGGATGATGATGATGAAATCTATTCTCATGGCAAGCAGAGGTACAACTAGATGTCGATTGCCGAACTGGACGCCGGGCGGATTTTGCTTCCGGAGGGAATCAGATTTAAGCTGGATTTAAATGCAGGAGACAGGCTGGCCATAGATCAGCTTGGCGACGGCACAATAATACTTAAGAAGCCTGCCGGCATATGCTGGCCGGACAGGACCGAATGAGGTGTTGATCATTTCGGCGGTTATAGAGCTGAGAGACATACAGAAGAACTTTCGCATTGGCGAGAGCGAATTTGCCGTGCTCAAGGGCATAGACCTGAAAATCGAAAAGGGTGAGTTCATAGCCCTCATGGGGCCATCCGGGAGCGGCAAGTCCACTCTCATGAACATAGTGGGCTGTCTGGACCGCCCCACCAGCGGCAGCTTTCTGCTCCACGGCCAGGACATCAGCGTGATTTCCGATGACGAGCTGGCCCGCATAAGAAGAGAGGAGCTGGGCTTCATATTTCAGACCTTCAACCTCATCGGCCGCATAAGCGTTCTCAAAAATGTCGAGGTCCCCATGATGCTCAGCGGCCTGGCGCGAGAGGAGAGGCGGAAGCGGGCCATGAATCTGCTCTCCTCTGTGGGGCTCGCCGACCGGGCCAGCTTCAGCCCCCTCAACATCTCCGGGGGAGAGAGGCAGAGGGTAGCCATCGCCAGGGCTCTCGCCAATGACCCCAAGATCATAATTGCTGACGAGCCCACCGGCAACCTGGATCTCAAGAACAGCGACGAAGTTATGAATATCTTAACAAAATTAAATCAAGAGGGAAGGACCATAATCATGGTCACCCACAATCCGGAGATCACCGAGAATTGCAGCCGGGTCATAAGACTTCGAGACGGCCGCATTCTGGAGAGCGCATCATGAAGACAGCCATTGCAGCAATATCCCTGCTTTTATGCCTGCTTTCGCTGGCGACTGGGCCGGCGGAAGCCTATGAGTATCATATGCCTGTGAACATCGAGTACACCATGACCCCCTCTGTGCTCCTGCCGGGAGACGAGGCCATGCTGACCATCGAACTGGCCAACGGAGCCGCATCCTACGGAGCGGGAAAGGACGCGGGAGCGGCAACCTACTCCCAGGGCACCGTCCTCTCCACACCCCTCAACCGCACCACTCTAGAGAGCACCCCGGAGATAACTGTCCTGGAGGAGGACCACCGGGATTTGGGAATGATCGGCCCCTCGGACAGGATCACAGTCTACTACAAGATCCATGCCGCCAAAAACATCACCAGCGGCACTCATCTGCTCAACTTTGAAGTCATCGGCGGCTATGATATGACCACCATCAGCCGGGAGATTCCCGTCAAAGTGGATGAGACGGCCGTAAGCCTTGCCAGGGCAGAGACATCCGCCTCCAGCTTCAATTTGAATGTGGCCAATCCCAGGGAGAACACCCTGAATGCCGTGACCATTGTGCCCTTCGCCCAAGGGATCACCTTCTCTCCCGACGAATATTACATAGGGACTATGGACCCGGATGAGGTCTTCACCATCAGCTTCGGCGTTTCGTCCAAGGACAAGGACAAAGCCCTGGAGGGGCCGACCAACCTGACATTCGATGCCAGGTTCAAGAACGGCGATAACTGGCACAGCTCTGATGAGTATGTAACGACTTACACGCCCCCCCAGGATGAGAGCAAACAGAGCAGCTATCTGCTGCCCGCGGCAGCCATCGCACTGGTTTTGATCGCCGCAGGCGGATACGTCTACCGGAGACGAAAGCTCTCCGCAAAGGGAAACAATAGCAAGAGTGACACCCGATGAATCTGCCCGACCTGCTGGAGTTTATCGCCGTAGGATTCAAGGCCGATCGCTTCAAGACGCTCATGTCCTCCCTGGGAATAATCATCGGCGTCATGGCCATAGTGGTCATGCTCTCCGTGGGCGAGGGGCTTTACACCGGTGTGTCCTCTCAGTTTTCCACCCTCGACCTGGATGTCATCAACGTCTTTCCCGGCTCGGCCCACTTCGGCGGCCCGGGCGGCGAAGGCAACCGAAATCCGGCTGAGCCTGCCAAGTTCACCGATAAGGACACCAAGGTCCTGGAGAATGTGGTGGGCGTGAAGAACGTCGCCCCTCAGACGTCGGCCGGCGTGGTGGTCGCCTTCCGGAACACCAACGCATCAGGAAGGCTCTCCGGCATAGACCCGGATCAGGAAGACGATCTCAAAGAGGAGGTGGCGGAGGGCAGATTCCTCACGGGCTCGGATTATAAGTCCATCGTCATAGGAAAAGGAGTGGCAGAGGACCTCTTCCGCATGAAGGTCACACCGGGCAATAAGATTCGCCTCTACTACGAAGACCGCTATATGGACTTCAAGGTGGTGGGAGTACTCAAAGAGGCGGAGCAGACCTCCTTCGGCCCTGGGGGCGGCAGCGACGACGAGAAGATGTACATCACCCACAAGGCCATGGAAGAGCTGATGAATGAGGACAGCTACTACTACGACTCCTTCAAAGTGACGGTTTACGATCCGGAGCAAGTGGAGAGCATCATAGAGCGGATCAAAAATGACCTCAAGAGGTATCACAAGGACGAGGCCTACGATGCCACCACGGCTCGGGATATGCTGGCTTCCCTGATGAGCGTCCTGTCCATGATCAAGTACGCCCTGGCGGGCATCGGCGCCATCTCCCTGGTGGTGGGAGGAATAGGCATAGCCAATGTCATGATGCTCACCGTAAAGGAGAGGATCAGGGAGATTGGAGTCATGAAGGCCCTGGGGGCAACGGTGGGCGACATTCGCCGGCAGTACATACTGGAGGCGGGCGTGTTGGGGGTGGTCTCCAGCGCAATCGGCATCATCACCGGGGTGATCGTATCCTACATCATCGGATCTCTGGCGTCGCTGCCCTCGGCCATAACCGCTCAGTCCATTGTGCTGGGGCTGCTCTTCGGTGTGGTCACCACCATCATCGCCGGATTCTATCCCGCCAGCCGGGCGGCGAGGCTTGACCCCATCGAGGCTTTGCGGGCGGAGTGAGGGCAAAGGCAACAAAGGGATGTGTTATCAGCGAATGGGCGGCGAAAAGATGGGGATCTGGTTTTGGGAGGCGTCTCAATTCAGCCTGCTCCTTTTTGTGGGCCTCTTATCACAGATGCCAGCCTGGACCTGTGAAATTTTGTTAGGACTTCAAAGAGGATATAGACGATTGCGGTAATCGGATGTGTCCAGGCTGATTCCTGGGTTGAAGGAAATAGCGAAGATCCGGGTAGACTGCATCCCCCCCATCCGCTTCACCCCACTTAACTTCAGTCAACTTTACTTGGATTAAGCTTTTATCCGAGCAGGAATTTCTCTGGCATATGAAGCTACCCGGCACGGCAACACAGAAGGAGAACATCTATATCGCCATGGGCAAGCTGGACATTCAACCGGGCCAGGCCTTTTTGGATATAGGCTGCGGCTCAGGAGCCGTCTCCGCCGCCGCCACCCGTTACACCCATCGGGTATTCGGCATCGACCGGCGGCAGCAAGCCGTGGATCTCTCCCGCGCGGCTTTGCCCGCGGGGCAGTTCTTCTGCGGCGAGGCCTCGACCATATTGCCGGGACTGCCCAGGATGGATAGGATCTTCATCGGCGGCACATCCGGGATCGATCAGTTCTTCCCCCTTCTGCTCGACCATGTCGCACCGGGAGCGGTGATCGTGGCCGACCTCGCCCGACTGGGCATAGCCGCCCGCCTGGCGGAGATGATGAAGCAGGCCGGCATCTTCAGCGAACTGATTCAAATTCACATTTCCAGGGGCTATGAGCTGGCCGGCGACATCGCCTTAAAGCCTGCCAACCCCATATTCATGGTGATAGGAAGATGTTGATCGGCATAAGTTTAGGACCGGGCGACCCGGAGCTGCTCACCCTCAAGGCGGCGGCAGCCCTGAAGAGCTGCAGCCGGGTATTCGTGCCCGGCGAGATGGCGGCAGGCCTCGTCCGCCCCTACGCGAAGCCTGAGCTGCTGGACTTTCCCATGATCGAGGACCCTCTGGAGCTGGAGAGGATCTGGAAGAAGAACGCCGCCATCGTGGCCGGCGCGGCCTCCTCCGGCTGCGCGGCCTTCGCCTGCATCGGCGACGTGAACACCTTCTCCACCTTCAGCCACCTGGAGAGAATGATACGGGAAGGCTACCAGGGAATCGAGATTCAGACCATCCCCGGCGTGGGAGTTGTCCCGGCCCTGGCATCCCGATTTGCCGCCCCCCTGGAGGGCTCCTTTGAGGTATCGGACGGCTCTGCTCTGGACACTGTGATACGCATCAAGGCCACCCGGCCAAAGAGGATAGCGGAGGAGCTGCGCCGGAGGGGATTTGAGCAGTTCATTCTGGGCAGCAACCTCTGCACCCCCAAAGAGAGGATCATTCAGGGCGAGATGCCGGAGAGAAGCGACTACTTCTCCGTACTTTTGGCCAGGCGCAGGAGAATATGATGAAAATGATGAAACTGCACTTCGTGGGAGCCGGGCCGGGAGACCCGGAGCTGATAACCGTCAAGGGGAAGAGGCTACTCAACGAGGCCGACCTGGTGGTCTATGCCGGCTCCCTGGTCAATCCCGAGCTCCTGGTGGGGCTCTCTGCCAAAACCGTGGACAGCAACGGCCTGTCCCTGGAGGAGACCAACTCCCGCATCCTGGAGGCGCTGCGCCGGGGAGAAAAGGTGGTGCGTCTGCACAGCGGCGACCCCTCCCTTTACGGGGCGATATTAGAGCAGATGAAGCCCCTGGAAGGCGAGGGAGTGGAGGTGGAGGTAGTGCCGGGCGTCTCCTCCCTCTTCGCCTCGGCTGCCGCGCTTAAGACCCAGCTCACCCTGAAGGGCGTCTCCGAGTCGCTCATAGTCACCCGGCCGGCCGGGACCACCCTGGAGAAGGATGAGCTGACGGCTTTGAGCCGCCACAATACCACCATGGCCGTCTTCCTGGGGACCGACAAAATCCGGGAGATCGCCAGGAGCCTGGACCGGCCGGAGGATACGCCTGTCGCCGTGGTCTACCATGCATCCTGGCCGGATGAGTTGATAATTACCGGCACCCTGGCCGACATCGCCGACAAGGTGGAAGCCGCGGGCATAGAGAGGAGCGCCCTCATCCTAGTCGGCAAGGTTATCAAGCGGGACGGATTTGGGAGGTCTCACCTATACCGGGATCGTTAGCCGTTGTCGTCTTTCCCCGCGACCTGGATAAGGGGGAGAAAATTGCCCAGGCCTTAAAGGAGGACTACACCACCACGGTGGTCGCTTATGAGAAGGGTGGATGGGCAGCGCTCCAGGAGAGCTGCGACCTAATGGTGGCAGTCATGGCCGTGGGCATCGTGGTGAGAAGCCTCTGTCCCCTGCTCAAGGACAAATGGACGGACCGACCGGTGGTGGCCGTGGACAGCTCCTTCACCTGCGCTGTGCCGGTGGTGGGAGGCCATCACGGAGCCAACCGCCTGGCCCGCCTCCTGGCCGCCCGTCTGGGGCTCTTTCCGGCCATCACCACCGCCACCGACTCCTCCGGCCGGCCCTGTCTGGAGGATGTGGCCTGCCGGCTTGCCGCCTCGCCAACCAACAAGGAGGCCTCTCTGGCCGTCAACCTGGCTTTTTTGAGGGAGGATGTGCCCGTCCTCCGGCTGAAGGGGCCGAAGATCGTGCTGGTGGATGATGACGTGGCCGTGCTGAGGAGAAAAGGGCTGGTGGTGGGCCTGGGCTCTCGCCGGGGCGTCTCTGCCGGAGAGGTGCTGGATGCCGTGGACCGGGCTCTGCATGAGGCAGGCCGGAGCAGGGAGGAGATTGGCATCCTGGCCTCGGCCTGGATCAAGAGCGACGAAGAGGGCCTGAGGGAGGCCGCTAAAATTCTGGGCAAAGAGATCCTCTTTCTGGCGGAGGAGACCCTCAACAGCCAGAGCCCCACCACGCCCTCCCGGGCAAGAGACCTGGGGCTGGTGGGCGTGGCCGAGCCGGCGGCCCTGGCCCTGGCCGGCAGGCTGATCCTGGCCAAGAAGGCCTATGGGAGGGTGACTGTTGCCATCGGAGAATAGGGAGATTGGGGGGCGGGGGGCGACCCCCCACCGGGGCAAGCTCTCCATCGTGGGCATCGGCCCCGGCCCGGCAGCCCTGCGAACCAAAGCCGCCAGCTCGGCCATACTCTCGGCGGACTGTGTTGTCGGCTACCGACCCTACCTGGAGCTGATATCCGATCTCCTGCCGGGAAAGGCCGTCTACTCCAGCGGCATGGGGCGCGAGGTGGAGAGGGTGAAGGCGGCTGTCGACCTGATGGAGAGGGGTTCCGTTGCCCTGGTGAGCAGCGGTGACGCCAATGTCTACGGCATGGCCGGTCTCGGCCTGGAGATGGCTCCCCGGCCGGAGGATGTGGAGGTTATAGCCGGGGTCACCTCATTTACCGCCGCCGCCTGCCGGGCCGGCCTGTTCTTTAAAGAGAGAGTGGCCGCTGTCAGCCTGTCAAACCTGCTCACCCCCTGGCCGGATATCGAAGCTCGCCTGCGCCTGGCCGGGGAGATGAATATGCCCGTGGCCCTCTACAATCCCAGGAGCCGCAAACGCGACTGGCAGCTCCTGCGCGCCCTGGAACTGCTGGGATCAAGGGACGTGCTGATAGCCAGGAACGTAGGCCGGGAGGGTGAAGAGATCTTCTGGAGCACAACCGAGAAGCTGGCGAAGGAGGAGGGCCTGCGGGAGAGGATAGACATGTTCACCCTGCTCATCCTCTCCGGCCGGGGAGCATTCCTGGGCAGGGCGACCGCAGGCCAGGCCGCCCTGAACCTGGTGGGCATCGGCCCCGGAAACCCGGACGGCCTCACCTTCGAGGCCGAAGAGGCTTTGCGGTCCTGCGACAAGATCTTCGGAGCCAACCGATATCTGGACCTCATTGCAGGGTGCTCGCCTGCCGAAAAGGTCGCCCACAGCGGCCCCTTCCCGGAGAGAATGGCTGCCCGGATGGCCGAAGCCCAGGCCGTGGCCCGGACCGGAGGCCTGGCCTGCATTCTCACCGGCGGCGACCCCAGCATATTCAGCTCCGGCTGGAGGATTATGGATGGGGCGACGACGCCCGTGCACATCTGCCCGGGAGTGAGCGCTTTTTCAACCGTCGCCGCAAGGGCGGGAGCCCCCCTGGTAAATGACTTTGCCCTGCTCTCCTCACCCTGCGAAGAGGCTGCCCGACTGGCAGCCGCAGGCTACGCCCTGGCCGTCTACAATGTGAGAGGAGAGGAGATCTCCCCTCTGCTCCAGGGAGTGGACCCCAACCGCCCCGTGGCCCTGGCCCAGGACGTGGCCCGGAACGGGGAGAGCATCCTGGTCCTCTCCGCCGGGGACCTGCTGGCCGCCCGGCCCTCCGGCCACCGCTTCACCCTGCTCCTGGCCTCTAAGAACTCCCACATCCGGGAGGGAAGGATAATCACCAAAAGAGGATACGACAGCAAATACAGCTATTAGTGATCTGCCATGATGGAAGACTACACCGATATTGGGGCGACAACGCCCGAAGCCCTGGAGATAAGCAGAAAGAGCCGGCGCTTGATCTCCGAGTTGATTGGAGACGACCGCCCCGAAGACCGCATCCGGCAGAGGTGCGTGATCGCCACCGGCGACCCCAGCGTGGCCGGGCTGCTCCGCTTCAAGGGCGACCCCATACAGGCGGGACTGGCCGCCCTGGAGAGGGGCGCGCCCATCTTCGTGGATATAAACATGGTCTTCGCGGGGGTTTTGAAGAAGGGGCATAACAGCCCCGTGGAGACATTCCTGGGCCGGGGAGACGACCTGGCTCGCCAGCAGGGCATAACCCGCACCTCAGCCGGAGTGCTGGCAATGCAGGAGAGGCTCGACGGATCTATCGTGGTCATCGGAAACGCGCCCTCGGCTCTGCTCTCCCTCTGCGACCTGATGGATGCCGGGTCCGCTCTTCCCGGCCTGGTGGTGGGCGTTCCCGTGGGGTTTGTCAACGCCGCCGAGAGCAAGCAGAGGCTGCGAGAGATGGATGTGCCCTCCATATCCACGGAAGGGACGCGGGGGGGGACGCCCATAGCCGTGGCTGCCATCAATGAGATCATCAATGCCCATGCCAGATCAAGAAAATAGCTGCACCGACCCGGTCACGGGCTTTGCCATCCCCGACTCCTGGATCCTCCTCTGCCCCGATCCCCGGGCCAAAGAGAAGATCGGGAGTGGAAGATGGACCATTCTATCCAGCGGCCAGCTCATCCGGCGCGGCCTGACCACAGGGACCACGGCAGCCGCCGCTTGCAAGGGAGCTGTGCTCTCCCTGAAGGGGCCGATAGACTGCCTGGACATATTGACGCCGGCCGGCATATCCGTCCGGCTGCCGGTGGTCGCCAAGAACGGATTCTGCCTGGCGGTCAAAGACGGAGGAGATCATCAGTTCGATGTCACCGCCGGCCTGGAGATCGCCGCCCAGGCCCGGCCGGGGGATGAGACGGCCCTTATCCCAGGAAAGGGCATCGGCAGGATCACAGCCCGCGGCCTGTGCGACGAGGTGGGCCGCCCCGCCATCAGCCCCTCCGCCAGCAAGCAGATCATGTCCGCCATCTGCGAAGCCCTGAAGGAGACGGGCCTGGCGGGCGCCACTGTTGAGCTGTCTGTGCCCCGGGGAGAGGAGGTGGCCGAAAAGACCCTCAATCCGAGGCTTGGCATCGCGAGAGGCATCTCCATCCTGGGCAGCACCGGCTTTGTCGAGCCCTGGAACGACCATTTCACAGAGGACCGGGCCCAGGAGATCAGGAACGCCCCCAAGGTGGTCGTCACCACCGGCCGGACGGGGCTGAGGTTCAGCCGCATGCTCTTTCCCCATCATAAGGCTGTGCTCATGGGAAGCCGCCTGGACAGCCTGGCATTTGAAAGGGGTCAGGAGAGCATACTCTGCGGACTGCCCGCCCTCATCCTCAAGTGGGCCTGGCCCGGAATTCTGGAGGGTACCGGCTACGGCACCGTGGCCGAGATGGTGGAAAAGCAGCCCCGGCATGAAAATATTGCAAAAGCCCTGCAAATAGCCGCCGGGAGGCTGCCAAAAACGCGCATCGTGCTGCTGAGAAAGGACGGCAGCATCCTGGCCGAGGCCTGCAAAGAATAGAGACCAGAAATCAAAAGAGAACGCCAGAGAGCTGAAAGCCAAGGGGCAGAAAGAGAAAACCATGGAGAGGGAAGCAGGAGGATCATGATCATAGTGGGAGTTGGAGCCGGCCCGCAGATGCTCACCGGAGAGGCGGCGGCAGCCGTGGCCCGTGCCCGGCTCATCTACGGATCACAGAGAGCCATAGATCTGGCGAGAGAGCACATATCCCCGGAGGCGGCCGTCCATGTTATAGAGGACTACAGGGCTTTGAAGAGGCTACCTGAGGAGGCGGTGGTTTTGAGCACGGGCGACCCCATGCTCTCCGGACTGGGCTATTTACATGGCCGGGTGATTCCGGGAATATCCAGCATGCAGGTGGCCTGCGCCCGCCTGAAGGTCAGCCAGCTCCGGGTGATACCGATCACGGTGCACGGCAGAAGCCTGGATCCGGAGGCCATCGCCTTTGAGCTCTCCCGGGATAGATGCGTCTTCCTGCTCACCGACGAGGGCACCGATCTGGAGGGGCTCTGCCGATTCCTGGAGGAGCGGGGGCTGCACAGAGATGTGGCTGCTTTGAGCGACCTCGGCTATCCCCAGGAGAGGGAGGTGAGGGGCGACACCGCCCATCCGCCCCGGGCCCCCGGCCTGTCCTGCGTCATGATCGGCCGGTTTTAGCTTTTACCTGAAATGGCAGG
>DAOPZB010000025.1:0-13800 GCA_035353195.1 Methanothrix sp.
TGAAGATCCCGGCCTACGAGACCCTCGTGGATGTGGAGCCGACCCTCTGGCTATCCCTCACCCTGGCCTCCTTCTTTGCCGTGCTCTTTCTGCCCAGGCAGTTTCACGTCATGGTGGTGGAAAACTCCGATGAGACCCATTTGAAAAAGGCCATGTGGCTCTTTCCCCTCTATCTGCTGCTGATCAACCTCTTCGTTCCCGCCATCGCCTGGGGCGGCCTATTGCTGAGCACTCCAGGACTCAAGGATACCTTCATAATCACCATACCTTACTCCCTGGGACAGGACTGGCTCTCCCTCTTTGTTTTCATCGGGGGGACCTCTGCGGCCACCGCCATGATCCTGGTGGAGTCGGTGGCTGTGGGAACCATGCTCCAAAACGACCTGGAGATGCCCTATCTCCTCAGCCGGATGAAGAGCGGAAAGGACCTGGCAGGCACACTCCTCAACATGAGACGGCTTAATATGCTTCTCGTGGTCTTCCTGGGATATCTCTACTCCCGGGCCGTGGCCTATCAGATACTGGCGGAGATCGGAATAGTCTCATTTATCGCCGCAAGCCAGATGGCGCCGGCTGCTCTCGGCGGCCTGTTCTGGAAGAAGGGCAATCGCAAGGGTGCTTTCGCCGGCCTGGCCTCAGGCTTTCTGCTCTGGGCTTACACCGCCCTCATCCCCACCATCGCCAGCGGACACGCATGGCTTGAGGATCTGATCAGAGACGGCCCGCTCTCCCTGGCCATATTGAGGCCCACCAACCTCTTCGGCCTGGACCTGGACATCTGGAGCAACTCCATATTCTGGACCCTTCTGGTCAATTGCAGCCTGTATGTCCTGGTCTCGCTCTCCAGCAAACCGAGCGCCGACGAATCCGTCACCGCCAGCAGCTTTGTCGACATCTGGAATGATAAAGCGGCAGCCCCGGAGGAGGAGCGCTCGGCTGTGCGCCGGGGCAGCGTGGAGGACCTGGAGGCAACCCTCGCCCGCTACATTGGAGACGCAGCCGCCAAAGTTCAGGTTGACCGCTACCTGGAGAGGCTGAAGGCCAGCCGGGAGACTGCCTCTGCCGGGCAGATTGAGCAGCTCTGGACGGAGCTGGAAAAGACTCTCACCGGATCGGTGGGACCCTCGGCCACCAGGATGATTGTGCAGGATCAGATAACTGTGAGGCCGGTGATGGAAGCGGCCAAAGAGACCCTTCCCGCCTATGACCTGGTCAAGGGAAAGATCTATGTCATCCCTGCCATTGCCTATGAGGTCTTTACCGATCAGATCACTCACGGCGTGGAGGGGCTGTGCATCACCCACCGGCAGCCGGAGGAGGTGAGAAGCAGCTATGGCTTTAAGGAGACGCCCATAATCAAGCTCTCCGATGAAAGAGGAAGCGATCGCTACATCTCTCCCCAAAATCTGCCGCTGCTCTTCATGACCATAAAATCGTTTGTCGAATCCAGCAAGAACAGCGTCGTCCTGATCGACAGCATCGAGACGCTGGTCAGGGAGAATGCAGGAAGGGTGCCGGAAAGGGATATTTTGGACTTCGTCTACCAGATGGAGATATTGGGCAGCCGGACTTATTTGATACTGGCCGAGCGGCAGCAGTTCGCGCATGGCAGCCGGAGCCTGACGGCAGAGATCAGCGAGGCCAGGGAGCTTATCTTCTCACTCGGTCCCCTCTCCACATACCTGTTCCGGGTGTTTTCCGAGGCCATGCTCTCCCATCTCGGCGAAGCGGAGAGGTCGTCTGTGACGGCCCAGGCCAATGAGATGATCGACTCAGGAGCATTCTTCGAGGCTGCTGCAGCCGGGCCGGCGGATAGGTCGAGCCCGCCGGATGATTCCGTTGCCGCCTGCGAGCCGGAGATGAGGACGGCAATGACGAGAGATGGCTCTCTGACGATTCCTCCAAACATGCTGCTCACCCGCCGCAGCTTTTTCGTGGCTGTGAGGAGGCTGGCCAGGATCATCAAGCAGCACAATCCCTCCTTCGATCTCTCCGCCGAGCTGGCTGACCTGATGAGAAGCTACGGAAGAAGCCCCTATGAGCTCTCCCTCATTCCGGGGACCACCTACATCATCGCCGAAGAAAAGCCTAGCAAGAGCCTGGAGCTATTCAGCGATCTTGTGGCACACGGCATGGACGGTCTGTGCCTGAGCCGCTACAATCCCCAGATCCTCCAGGAAAGGTACAACGTGCCCGGTGACACCGTCATCTGGCTGACCCAGAAGAGCGAGCAGGGATTCAGGACGGTTGACCCCAGCAACTTCCCCCGGCTCTCCGGCATGATATCCGATTTTCTGGGCAGGGCCAACTATCCGGTCATACTCCTGGAGGGCATGGGCTACCTCATCACACAGAGCAACTATGAGACCGTGCTGCGTTTCGTTCAATCTCAGAGGGATGAGATCGCTTTAAAGAACGCCATAATGCTGGTTCATATCGATCCGCTCTCCCTGGATACCAAGGAACTGCACCGGCTGGGAAGCGAGATGGAGACTCTCTCCATGCCGGGCAGCCTATAAATAATTGGGCAGCCCATTTTAAGCTATGATAGAAATCGGGTTTATATTATTGCTCATAGTAATCGTGTTCGGCATCTTTCTGATTCTGAGGTCCGTCAAAAATTTCCTGGTCAATGCCGCCATGGGGCTGATCATACTCTTCCTGGCCAATGCCGTGGCAGGGCTACACATCGGCTACAACTGGCTGGTGATATTGATATGCGGCATAGGCGGCGTGGTGGGGGCCGTCCTGGTCATAGTGCTACACCTGATCGGAATTGGATTCTGAGGGCTTTTCATCTTCGGGCAGCACAGCCTTCAGATTATCATTTATGGTGGAATTTATGTTATTGAGGTTGGCGAGCAGATCGCTGCCCGATGGTGTAGTCTTATAAATTCGACCTTCCTTTTCCAGATAGCCGTGCATAGTGAGCCACTCCAGGTAAGATCCAGCATTTTTAAAATTGAGATTGACCTGATATACGATCTTCGTCTTGCTCGATCCTCCTGACTGGCAGAGGCTAAGTATGCATCCCAGTATCTCCAGCTTATTTCTCCGCGCCATCTTCATTCCCCATGCCTTCTGCTGGCCTCCTCCCTTTATGTTATCTTAGGTACTGATAAAACTTTCGAAATTATGAACCTATGTAAATCTGTTGTAGATCGGGATGAAAATAAGCTTGCAAGCATTTCTTGCCGGAGAATATTCGCTGCACAGACAAATAAAATGAGGATTTGTTTCCGGCCTGGCAGGGATGGGGCGGCGGCTAACTGCTCAGGATCGCCGCGATAGACTCATCCACTTCTTTCGCGTCCCGGATGAGTGGCCCGTCCCCGAAGCTCATGAGCCTGGCCAGATCTCTCCTCAGAGGCCCGATCTGCCGGGAGGCTCTCTGCAATGCGATGCCGCTATCTCTGCCCCCCGGCTCATCCATCCGCCGTCTGACATCCCGGACTATCTGCTCCAGCCGCATGAGCTTTCTCCTGCTGCCGTCCGGGCTGTGCAGCTCCCCTAAAAGCTGAGAGAGGGCCTGGGCTACTTTTTTCCCGCGATCGGTCAGTTCCAGGTAATTGATGCGCCCCTCCGGCCTGGCGGTGAGCAGACCCTGCGCTTCCAGCTCGCTCAAGATATTGCAGGTATGGGGAAACGTCGAGTCAATCCTCTTGGCCACCTGGGCGGCATATGTCGGCTGCATCTCTCCCACAGCTAAAAGAGCGGAGACGGGCTTTCCCCGCAGGAAAAGCCGTTCCAGGGGTTCGCTCATATTTTCTTTGGGGCCTCAATCGCTCTGAACCTGCGCCGGGCTGAAGGCAGGGGCGGATAGAGCCTCTGCGGGCGGCATTATCTCCAAAGGAGCGTCAAAGCCCAAGTAATCGTCGGTGCTTTCGATGCTGACCTCGATCTTTCCCAGCCGGACCGATTGATTGAGCATTACCATCTGCCGGGTTTCGGTATTGAGGGCACCTATGATCTCCGGCGTCATGGTGAAGCTCATGAGGCTCTTATACCGGACGGGCAGGCCGGACTTCTTGGAGATCCAGATGGTCTTTTCCATCTTTGCGGTCTCATTCAGCTCGGTCTTATTGATGGACGGCAGGTACATGGGATACTGTGTTATCTTGGCGGCGACGGTGAATGCGGAATTGTAGAGGTTTAAGAATTCGTCGCTTCCGGCTACTATGCTGATCTTGTAAGCATCCTCTCCATCGACTGCCTCAGAGCCCAGGTCTTCGGTTTCGGCGAGATGTAATGTCTCGGCCATGGTCTTTATCTGGTTGTTTTTATCCTGGCCCCAAACCTCATCTGCGGATCTGGGATCCTCCAGGCGGGTCCAGTTGCCGCTCTCGTCGTTTACCAGGGTAACATTGCCCATCTGATAGACATCCGCCTTTGTGGATATGCTGCTCAAGACCTTGCCACCTGACTCCGCCTCATTCTTCGTGGATCCTTCCGCATGAGCCTGCAGAGTGGTAAGATTAACTGAAGCCGTCGTCTCGGCGCTCTCCGTGACAGTGGTTATGTTGCCCTCAGTGGCATTGGCTCCGGAATGAAGCTTGAGCACCTGGGTCATGGAGCTCTTCACGCTGAAGCTGGTCAGGTTCTCAGCGGATGAAACTGATAAGTTCTTCAGCTCATCGATGCTCTTTACGGCAGTGTCCGGTCCCTTTTCAGTGCAGCCGGAGATGGCCACTGCAATCAATACGAGAACTGGCAGTAATCTCTTCATATTCTTCTCCTGTTGAATCCTTGTGATTATCGTTTACAGGCCGTTTCCCTTCCCGCAGCAGGCTAAACTCGCCCGGCGGGCTGAAACTTCTCGCCTGTGATCATCTCATAGAGCTTGATGTAGATGCGACTGGTCTGTTCCACCACGTCGCCCGGCAGGGCGGGGATGGCCGGCTCCTCTAATTTAGCATCTCTGGCGGCGTAGAGACTGTCTTTGTATCCGGTCCGGCGGTAATACTGGCGGACATACTCCTTGGAGAGGTCCACAAACCGGCCCTCTTCATAGCTGGCCCTGTCCCAGAAGCGGTCTTCGTCGGCGGTCCCGTAGACGTCGATCACCATTATGCGGCGGCCTTCGTCAAAGGCCAGCTCCTTCTTGCCGTCCACATGGATCAGGCCGCGGGCCGAGACGCTCCTGCCGATGTCCTCGTCAATCTTGAGAACGATCTCTCTGGCATCATCATACTCCTGGGCAGACAGCCCGGATATCTGCAGGGCTTCATCCTTCTTGAGCAGGCGGTCGGTCTTCTCCAGCTTGGTGGACACCTCGATGAAGGGCTCAGGAAGGGGCTCTCCGGAGCGCACGGTGTGCCCGGTTGGAAAGCCCAGGTCTTTAGGGGAGACCTTGCCCTCAAGCACCCGGTCGTAGAGGGAGCCGGCCACGTACCAGCGGCAGATCCATTCCAGGGGGATGAGGTAGTTCTTCGACTGCGATGTGATCTGGGCCGGCTGGAGGATGTCCACCTTGCGGCAGATCATTCCTGCTGGGGGCAGGTACTCTAAAAAGTGGGTCTTGATGCCCATCTTCTCGGCTCTGCCAAACCAGTACATGCCCTCCCGGCTGAGGGTCTCGCCCTTGAAGGGAATCTGGCTGGGGATGACCTTGTCGAAGACAGAGATGTTGTCTGTAAAGAGGAACTCCAGCCGGTCGCCGAGGTCGTAGGCCTCCTTGACCTTGCCCTTCATCAAAAGCTTACGCTGCATCGTCGGGTGTTAAAACATATTGGATGATAATACTTTTGCTGCCTGGAAAAAAGGAGGATAAGAGAGGTCTAATCGAAGTCCTCTCCACCCATGCCGCCCATGCCGCCGGGCATGCCGCCAGGCATTCCGCCCGGTCCGCCGGACTTGGAGGCGATGACGTCATCGATCCTCAGGATCATGACTGCCGCCTCGGCTGCACTGTTGATGGCCTGGGTCTTGACCCGCAGGGGCTCGACCACACCCAGCTTGAGCATGTCCACCGGCTCGCCGGTGTCCATGTCCAGGCCGGAGCTCTTGATGCCCTTCTCATGCTGGCTTCGCAGAGCCACCAGGGAGTCGATCTGGTCCAGACCGGCGTTCTCGGCCAGGGTCTTGGGTATGACCTCCATGGAGTCGGCGAAGGCCTCAATGGCCAGTTGCTCGCGACCGCCCACGGTTGCCGCGTACTCCCGCAGCCGCAGGGCCAGCTCTACCTCGGGAGCGCCGCCGCCGGGCACAAGCTGTTTGTCCTCCACGACCACGCCCACCACGCGAAGGGCGTCTTCCATGGCCCGGTTCAACTCGTCGACCACGTGCTCGGTGCCGCCCCGCAGGATGATGGAGACGGACTTGGGATTCTCGCACTCCTCTACGAAGGTCATCTTCTCGTCGCCGATCTTCCTCTCCTCGACCAGGCCTGCTTTGCCCAGGTCCTTCTCGGTCAGGTCATGGATGCTGGTGACAACCCTTCCGCCCGTTGCCCGCGCCAGCTTCTCCATGTCGCTCTTCTTGATGCGGCGCACGGTGTAGATGCCGGACTTGGCCAGGAAATGCTGGGCCAGGTCATCGATGCCCTTCTGGCAGAATACCACGTTTGCCCCGGTGGCCTTGATGTCGTCCACCATGCCCTTGAGCATGTTCTCTTCCTGGTCCAAGAAGGCCTGCAACTGGTCGGGGGATGTGATCTCGATCTTGGCGTCGACCTCGGTCTTCTCGATCTCAATGGCGGCATTGAGCAGAGCGACCCTGGCTCCTGTGACCTTCTTGGGCATGCTGGGGTGCAGCCGGTCCTTGTCTATGACCATGCCGTGCACCAGCTCGGAGTCGGTGATTCCGCCGCCCACCTTTTTCTCTACGGTGATGTTGTCGGTATCCACAGATCCATCCTCATCCACGACGGCCTGAACGGCCTTGACGGCCAGGTTGGCCAGCTCATCGCGGGCCGTGCCGGAGCCCTTGCCGGTCATGGCGGTGATTGCGATCTTCTTCAAGAACTCCTCATCCTTGACGGAGACGTTCACGGCGATGGTCTTGAGGATCTCCAGGGATTTGTCGGCGGCGGCCCTGTAGCCGGCGGCGATAACTGTGGGGTGGATCTCCTGGTCAAGCAGCCCCTCGGCCTGCTTGAGAAGCTCTCCGGAGAGGACTACGGCGGTGGTTGTGCCGTCTCCAACCTCGGCATCCTGGGTCTTGGCGATCTCCACCATCATCTTGGCGGCAGGGTGCTCGATGTCCATCTCTTTAAGAATGGTGACACCGTCGTTGGTTATTACCACATCGCCCAGGGTGTCGACCAGCATCTTGTCCATGCCCTTGGGGCCGAGGGTAGTTCGCACGGCTCCGGCCACTGCCTTGGCGGCCATGATGTTCGACCTCTGTGCTTCCCGGCCAGCCGTTCTCTGGCTGCCTTCCTTGAGAATGAGTACTGGTGTTCCTCCGAATTGTCCTGCTGCCATTTAAGTACCTCCAATGCGATTAGATCAAAGTGAGTTATCGGGTGTTTGAACTTCTATATAAAAGATTCGGGACCACAGAGGACGGCATGGGATAGAACGATTCGCTAATCCTACAAATAACTTTATATGTTTTATTTGATGATTAATACTATGATTATATAGAGCCTACCATGAATATAAAACTCCTGGAGGGGAATTATGTCTGAGACAAGCGCAGATAGCAAGCAAAAGACAGATGCAAAATCATTGAACCAGATATTGATGCCCATTTTGATCGGTGTAGTGGCCGAGGTCTTTGTCAGCGAATTGAAGGTAATGTCCCCGACCATGAGGCTCTTGTCCGTGCTTGTGCTGGGTGTGGCCTATGGAGGGCTGACCAACAGCCTTGGACCAAAGAGTCTGCCCATATCGCGAAGGATGGCCCTACTGCTCAGCTTCCTCTTCGTATTGGCAGGCATTCTGATTCTTCTGGCATCATTCCTATTGAACCTTGATTTCTCCCAAACTGCTATGCTGTTGGGCTGGATGGCGGCCATGCTGCTCAGCCTATGGATGGCCAGGCTGCTTCCCCAGTCTCTCTCTCTGGCAAGATCAGTCCTGATGGGGGCCGCCACCGTCAGCCTGGGGGCTGGGCTGGCACTGGGAGGTGCGCCGGTGGTAGAGTATGTCGCTACGGGCGGCACAAACGATATCATAATCCAAAATAATTGCGACACCCCCATAGGCTACATGAACTTTCAGGTCCCTGCCGGCAGCAAGATATCTCTGCCATTGCCGGCAGTATCATTTGATATGGGGCGGAGAGGCAATGAGCTGAGTGTAAAAAGCCAGGCCCTGCCGGCGTTGGAGGCGCTGGGCTGGAAGATTCCCCTCAACACCTCCCTGAATCATTGCCAAAGGATATTGATAGACGGACAGCCCCTTAATTCGGGGGATTCTGTATCAATCGATGCGCTGAGTGGAAGGAACCACAATATCACAATAGACTGCCTGTGTTGATGGGCTCTTAAGAAAAAAGAAGTGATATGCGGAGTGCTATTCACTCCGCCTTCACGAACCTGTTCTCCAGGGTCTTCATGACATGGGGCAGGGTGGTGTACTCCATATCCTCCATGGGCAGCCTCTGGGGCTCGAAGGGGCCGTGCGCCCTCATGTAGTCCGTGATTACCAGGCACCTCTCGCGAGCCCGGTCGAAGGCCACGTCTTTGAAGAGGTCCACCGGCCCCACGAAATTGCCGTAGGCCATCTGAAAGCCGGCGGCGATGACCCTGGGCGGGCCGTCAAACCTCGTCGGGTGAGCCGTCTCAAAGGAGCAGGGCATGAGGGGGCCATTATGGCTGCCCCGCATCCATCCCGAGACCAGGTGGCCCAGGGCAAAGGGCTCCAGCACCTCGCCTAAGGCCGGCAGGCCGGACTGGCAGCGCACCAGGGCCACAGGGTCGTCCTTGCCCACATACTTGCCGGCCGTCTGGTAGAGCTTCTCTGTGCTGACCGCAGCTACCGGCTCGTGCTCTGAGATCTTTGAGCCGGGCTTGCAGAAGACGCGCTTGATCACATATCGGCTCTTGGCTCCAATCAGGGCCAGCAGGTCGTACATCTCCGCCGGGCAGTCCATGAAGACCTTTTTGTGCTCCCTGATATCCCAGACCTCGAATGTAAAGCCGTGATGGAAGGACGGATCGATCACCAGTCCGGCGGTGTTGAAGGGATCGGCGAACATCTTGAAGACCGGCTGGTTGAAGGCTCCGGGCTCGGTCTTGTCCATCATGAAGGCCACAATGGGCTCGCTGGTCCTCTCATTGATCTCCATCTCGGCGACCCCCGGCCCCATGCCGCGAATGTTGCCTGAAAAGGCGTCGGCCAGCAGGTCCTGGCCGGCTCCGTAGAGCTTGAGCTTCTTGGCCTTCTCAGTGGCCGCCTCAAACGTCTCCCAGGCCAGGGCGTGGACCTCGCCGTTGTCGCAACCCTTCTTGTGGCTCATGAGAAGCTCCAGGTCGTCGCCGCAGGCCATCACCCGAAAGTCGACCAGAGCCCCGGCCTTCCTGGCCTCCTCCAGCTTGGACTGGGCGGTCTCTATCAATGCGGGATGGACCGATGAGTGGCCGGGATAGCCGCCTACGTCGGCTTTTATTAAGCTGATTGTGATCTTTGTCATATCAATCCCACCTGACGTTCTCTGGAAAATCTATCATTGTTAACTCTAATTGACTCAATATATTATGGCCTTTGTGGTTGCAGACCGTTTGGACTAAAAATGAGGATCTTCTCTGTTTTCTGTGGAGACGGGAATAAAATCGTTCTGGCGAATCCGTTAATTGCTCTGTGCCTCTGTGGTTTTGTTCAGTAAAAGTAGGATTGACTATCGCCAACTGACTGACTAAACCACAGAGGCGCAGAGACACAGAGGATAAGAATCATTTTTCCACCCACATCAAAAAGCGAAAAAGAAAGCATCCAGGAGTCTTCCCAGATTATCCCAGATGCTTTGCTGGAGATGCCCGCTCAGCCTTTCAGCGCCGCGGGCGTCTTCTGCGGCACATCCGTCGGCTTGATGAATTGATCCAGTACGGGCCGGGTGCCCTTGACATTTAGCTTATCGAATAAAAAGGCGAATTTGCCTTCCAGCTCATTGCAGATCTCATCGCGGACGCCCGCAGGCATCTGCCACAGCTCCATCTTGAACGGTCCGAAGCCCTTTTTGCGGCTCTTATAGATGAACTGCTCTTTGGTGTCCTTCTCCTTCCATTCTCCCTTCAATTCCGCCTCCAGGTGATCATAAATCTTTGACCGGAGCGGGGCGGGAAAGCTCTTGCTGTCATAGATTATGTTCTGAAAGCCGGTGGCCAGGTGAATTTCAGCCGTCCCAGTCGCTGGAAAGCGGTCAAAAGCCTCATCGGGAAGGGTAGAAGCCCCATGCTGGACCGCGCCGGATAGGCCGTATTTTTCGCGGGCGGTCTGGGAGAGCTTCTGCAATGTCTCAAAATCGATCTTGACCCTGGCCACACTGCCGTCTGCCAGGGGCACGCCGCCGTGGGTCGTCCCGGTCTGCACACTGATTTTGCTGATGCCCTTCCGGGCCTGTCCCCTCTTCTTCAGCTCATCGAGATATCCGTCCATGAAGGTCTGCAGCTCCTCCACGGTGCTGTTCTTTTTTCCGACCTCCCCGATCTCGCCTCCCACGGAGACGGTGATCCCTTCAGGCTCCAGGTCACGAATCAGGGCGGTCAGCTCCGCCGCCAGGGTGAAGTTGCTCCTCTGCTGGTCTTTGATGGCAGGAGGGGAGAGATCAACCAGGGTGGAGGTATCGATATCGATATTATAAAAGCCAGCCTCAATTGCCTCCCGAATCAAATCCTTAACCGCCTGCGTTTCTTTCTCCCCGTCCGCGGCGAACTTTTTGGCGTTTATCTGAAAATGATCGCCCTGCAAGAAGACCGGGCCGCGCCAGCCGGTCCTGATGGCCGCAGCCAGTACGGCACAGGCGTATTCTATTGGCCTCTGCCTGGTATAGCCTATCTCCGAACGGGCGATTTCAAAGATGATCGGTCCCACATCTTTCTTGTTCGCCGCCCGAAAGGCCGCCTGGGCTGCATAATAGGTGATGCCGCGGATATTTATGGCCGGGACTGTAAATCCGCCAACCTCGCTTTTTCCCATAGCTACATACAGGGATTGTATCGATGCAGGAATGATTCCCAGATTAGCAGCCGCCCTACGAATCAGAAACGCCGCAGCTTCTTTTATGGCAGGATTGGGACAAAAGACGGCCGTGTAGATCAAATCATCGATAAGCGTCTCCCTGAACCTGGACTCATCCAGGACGCGAACATCACCATCTTCCCTGGCGATTACGGATTCGCATCCCTTCTTCAACTGATCTTCATTCTGGTAAATCATTACTGCACCTTTCCCTTTTAATCTCTTTATTGCCATATAAAATTAAATATTCATTGAGAGAGGAAACCTTTGGCCATTTCTACTTCGGTCTTCGATCCGATGTAGATGGGCGAGCGTTGATTAACTGATGTGACTTTAAGAGAGAGTATCTCATCTTTACCGTCGGTTGCCATGCCTCCGGCCTGCTCAGCAATAAACGCCATAGGCTGAAGCTCAAACAGCAACCGAAGCTTCCCCTGAGGCGATTTCTTAAGCGCAGGATAGGTGAACACCCCACCCCGCTTGATGATCACCTGATTGATGTCGGGGACGAATCCCCCGCTGTAGCGCAGCTTGTAGCCGTCCGCCTCCAGCTTATCGATATACCTCCGATGGCCCTCTGTCCAATCCCTGCGCAGGCCGCCGGGGGAAAAGATCGATCCTTTCTCATTCAGACGGATATTCTCCTCGGAGAGGACGTACTCCCCCTCGCGATCTAGCACGAACTCGTGCACCCCTTTTCCGGCGGAATAGATCATGGTGATGAGCGGGCCGTAGGTGATGTAAAGGGCGGCGACCATTGAATTCTTGCCGCAGTCGAATATCGAATTTTTGTGGATGCCGATGATAGTCCCGATGGCTAGATTGGTGTCCACCAGGGAAGAGCCGTCAACCGGATCGGCGGTGACAATGTATTTCTCCTGCCCCTGGCCGATGGAGACGATATCCTCCAGCTCCTCCGAGGCATACTCGCGAACAAAGCCGGAGTTTCGCAGCATATTTTTCAATATGTCGTCGGAGATGCGATCCAACGCCAGTTGATCCTCGCCGTAGACATTCTTGAAGCCGGCCAGCTTGCGATTGGATTCATGAATCTTTGCGGAGATATACTTGCCCACCACGGCAATCTGCCAGATGAGGCGCCGCAGCTCCACCTCGATGCCGCTCTTCCACATGTGCCGCCTTAGATCAACGATGAATCGAGTTTGGTCTTTTATTCCGTCAACCATGGATTCTCCCCGATATTTTTTAGCAGTCCGGTGGATTGAATTTCCGATAATAAAAGCGTTACCCCCCGCAACGAAAAAATGGATTCTTAGCTATTTTATGGGAGCGATGAAGTATTATTTGTCTCAGTGTCTCTGCGCCTCTGTGGTTTAGTTGGTAAGTTGCTAAAATTTCGCTCACTGCTACTGAACAAAACCACAGAGACACAGAGGCACAGAGATGAGATTAACGCCTGAAAGACAGATTGGCTCAAGTTAAGCCATAGGAAAATAGCGAAGAGCCAAAAAATGCCCGGCAGGAACTGCGGCCGTGACTGCTGCTGCCAATGCGCGGAGGGCTGGACATGGTCAGGACGATTGAGATGGCGCGTGAACCAGAAGAGTACAACCTATCAAGGGATGCACTGCGCGGAATTTAGCATGGCCACAAAAGGGCCTTTCCCGTCGTTTTAGCGGAATCCATCCGTCGATGGTCCTTGGAAATTTGGACTGCTACTGGCATAGACTGCATCGATATTCCCCTTAAAGAACACACATCCGACCACAAAGAGCCGTAAATTTCACTAAAATTTTAGGAGATGTGGCGGCGAGAGCCCCCGGCCATATCTCACCCTAAATCAAAACCGAAGAGTTTATATTGGTAGATGAGGATGCATCTCAGCGTTTATCACGAGCCAAAGTGATGTAGCGCTGTTTGAAAAACAGAAGAGGTGTAGTGAGGGAATATGTAGAGGGATCAGATGGCTAGAGACGATATCTTATCGAAAATCAAATCGGCAGAGGCTGAAGCCAAGACTGCAGTCCAGCGAGCCTTGGATGAGAAAGAGAAAAAGATAGCCGCTGCCACTACTGAAGCTGCCAACCTCGTCAAATCCGCCGAGACGGATGCCCAGGACTACTTTGACAAGAGCGTTTCCAAGGCTGAGAACGATGTCAAGTCCAAGAAGGCGTCTATCCTCAATAGCGGTGAAAAGAGCGTAAGCTCGATGAGCAGCAGCGCCAGCGCCAAGCTGGACAAGGCCGTTGAATATTTAATGAAGGAGTTTATGGGGTTGTCGCATGCTTAGACCCGTTAAGATGAGTCGTGTAGTCGTCGCCGGGTCAAAGGACGTTATAACTCCAGTAGTAGAAAAGCTGCATGAGTTGCACTTGCTGCATATTGTCAACTATAACGGCAGCGAGCCCTCATTTGAGCTGGGCAAGCCCATCGGCAAAGCCAAGGAATACTCCGAGGATCTGATCAAGCTCAGATCGGTCACAAGATACCTTGACCTCAAGAACAAGGCACCTGACAAGACCTATCCTGAGAGCCAGATTCTTTCGGAGATGGACAATCTTCTCAATAACGTCGGCGCGGACATCACCGCCACATTTGAGCGCATAACCGTCATCGACGCTGATGTCAAGACCAAGAGGGATCAGATCAGGTCTCTAACTCCTCTGGCTGTGCTGCCGCTTCCGTTGGAAGCTTATTATGGTTATGATTCTCTGGC
>DAOPZB010000026.1:0-13783 GCA_035353195.1 Methanothrix sp.
CCGATACGATTCTTTTCCTCTGTGTCTCTGCGTCTCTGTGGTTTAGTTTGTAAGTTGCCGACAATTGAGCCTAATGCTACTGAACAAAACCACAGAGGCAAAGAGGCACAGAGATGAGAATAAACCTGAAAGACAGAGTAACACAGTTTAGCCACAGGAAGTAGCGAAGAACCTGAGTGACTCTATCAATCTGCAGTTTTCCATTTGTATTTGTCTCAGCCATCCTTCGTGTCCTCTGTGACTCTGTGGTAAAAACGACGTTAGCCACTGGCTACTCTCAATGAGTCCCACGAACGGCCACCACAAAGAACACAAAGCGCACAAAGAACTCACAAAGAAGGTATTTTAGTGATAGTGTAGCTTATATCACAGCTCCAATCAGCACATCGACGATGATGGCCGCAAAGAGGGCTGCCCGGTAGTTGGCGGACTGATAGAAGAGCTTCTCACCCCGCGCTGCCGTGGGGTGGAGTAGGAAGTCCAGGTTCTGGAGGAGCAGCCAGCCGCCGGCCAGGCCGGCAGATATCAGGTACAGCCATCCGAGACCCGCGGAAAGGCCCAGGGCGATGGAGAGGATGATCCCGATTATCCAGAATCCGGCCACCATTTTGGCGGTGGCGGGGATGCCGTAGGTGGCGGGCGTGGTAGGGATCCCATTCTCTCTATCCCCGGCCACGTCCCGGCTGGCGTCGCAATTGGTAAATCCGAAGTCAGTGATGCCGATCATGGCCGCCAGAATCAGGCCGGCGGGGTGCAGGCCGAGCCCTTCCTTGAGAAGGCCTGCCGGCTGCATGGCCAGCCAGACCCCCAGGGGCACCAGTCCGAAGGATAACCCCACGAAGACCCAGGAGAAGGGGGTATTTCTCTTGGCCCATTTGGAGTAGATGGTGATGAGCAGTGTGGCTACGACCAGCACGACAAAGCTCTCGGCATTGAGGTAAAGGGCTACCGCCGCCGCCACCAGGAAGAGAAAGAGCGACCAGAGCTGTGCGTCTCTCTTGCTGAGCTGGGCGGAGGGCAGGGGCCGGTCGGGCATGCCCACTGCATCCACATCGATGTCGCAGCAGTCGTTGTAGACGTAAGAGCTGGTGATGGCGCAGTAGGCCCCCAGGGAGGCGATGAGGAAGGGCAGAAGCTGGGGGAGCGTGCCCTGCACGGCGTAGACTGCCAGAAGGGCCGTGGCAGCGGGCATGGCCAGGTCCATGGGAGCCAGGGGCGGGCGCAGCAGGGCTATGCGCGCCCTGAATTTGCAGATGGAAAGGGAATGGGAATGGGAATGGGAATTGGCGGCAGGCATCGCGACGGTCTCCTGCTGCCGCTAGAGCAGGCCGGCGAAATCGTCCAGGTGCTCGCCGGGTTTGGTCAGATAGTCCAGTCGCCCGGCTTCCCTGATGAGCGGATACATCTCCCGTCCTTTGGACAGGCCCAGGCTGCTCAAAGCCCGGCTGCCGGGGGCATCCACCCGGCGCAGCTCTCCCGCCTCCGGACAGCGGAGGTTGCCGATCCATCCCTCTTTAGTGAAAAAGTATGCTCCGCCCTCTTTATCTTTGAAAGGCTGATAGAGAGAGTCAAAGCCCCTGGCCACTAAGTTGGCCATCTTGAGGGTCTTATTGGAGCGATTGATGGTGATATGACCATATCCAGGGGGGACGAGCACCTTATCCTGAGCCTGGGCATAAACTGCCACCACGTCCTTGAGGTCCTGTCTTTGCAGCAGATAAATTGCCTCGCCCTCTAAAACCTCGTACAGCTCCGGATATGTGATCGATCCGCCACTGGCCACAGGATGATAGTGTCCGGCCGTTTTGATGTATTCGCTTCCGAGCATGTGGGGCGGAATGACGGTGATGTCGTAGCGCAGCCCCTGCTCTATGATCTTCTCCCTGTCCCCCCGGCTCAGGTACAGGTCGCGATACATATAATAGAGATCGAAGTCCTCTGCAGCCTCCAGCCACTTTTTGTCGTATATCACTTCTCGCATGTCGAAAAGTCGGCGAACGTCGGGGATAACGCTCTTGCCGCCAAACTCCAGTTGCATCTCTTCCTCCACCTCTTCCACTTGGTAAGTGGCAATTGATGCTCATCTGATTTATAAGATCGCATCGGCATCGGTCAGCAGCGGCGGAGCCTGAGCAACGCTAGTGAGAGCCGGCATCGCGCCCAATTGGCTGACGGCCCTTACCTGGGCACCTCTTAAATGGTCAGCTTCCTAGCAGGCCTGAGGGCTATTTATGGTAAAGTACTCCGTGAGCACCTTTCTGTAGTCCACGATGACGTCCACCTTCCAGGTTCCGGGCAGGCGGGCCACATCGGTTCCCTTGATCTTCAGACAGCTCCAGACGGGAGCCGCCCACATCCCCGTGAATCCGTCGATGGCCGGGATGGTGCTGAATGACCGGGCATAGGTTCTGCCCTCCGGCCAGTACCATCTCCACTCCACCCTGTGCACCTGGGAATCTCTCCAGATGAGAAGCCAGGACGCTGCCTGCTCATCATCGGTGGTAAATGTGTATGTCCGGTAAAGCGGCATGCCGCTTTCGCTGATCTCTCTGGCTATGGTATGCTCTGATAGCGGAAAGAAGGTGATGTGGGATGCCCCAACCAGTCCGCAGGAGACTAAAACCGCCAGAAGGGCTATAGCTACTAATTTCACACTCATTGCTACTCACCATTACTCCATAAGTTTATTGCGACCCCAATAGTATAATAATTAACTGTACCATAAAAAGATGACGATTGATCAGGGGAAAATCGGCCTGGATGAGTGGGATTTCGGCCCTAGACTTAAATACTCTTCAGGGCAGCGCCCCGCAATTGCGCCAGCTCGCCGGGTATGTCCAGGGCACGTCCGACGCAGTCGATCACATGGCTGTCGCTGCTGGCGACATAGACATCCCTGCCTGACGCTCCTCTGATCTTTAGCTGCCGGTCGACGTCTAGGAGAGCCTCCGCTCCGCCCGGCAGGTGGCGCTCCATCAGCATCCTCCTGATCCGGCGGGCCAGCTCACCGCTTTTGCTCATGGGCCGGTCCAGCAGAAAATGCACCCCGTCGGGACGGGCTGCCGCCAGCAGGTCCAAAATCTCAGTCAAGGCGGCATCTGTCTGCTCTGTGGGGCGATAGGCGGCGAAAAGGCCTCTGCTATCCCGGCAAAAGCCGTCGTCGCAGAGGTAGACCGGATAGCACTGCAAGAGGCTCTCCACAGTGATGATCACATTGTAGCCGTCCACAAATAGGGTCTTGCCGGCGATTTCGTTCAGGGCGGCCCTCTTGTATCTGCGGGAGAAGGCCACCTCGTCGGCGGCGACGGCTCTGGCCAGCACAAATCTCTGCTGATGCGCGAGGAGGTGATGATCGGATACATAGCGCAGAGCCGAGTCGCCGGGGTATCCGCGACCGAGCAGATATCGCAGTTCCTGGGCGGCCTGCCGCATGGCCTGGGCCTCGCCGGCCTCCTCCGCCCCGCCTCCCTTCACAATGCCATCGTCTTCTGCGCCGATTCCCTCACATCCCGGTACAGGTCGCCGCCATGCGCGTCCACGGCCACGATCATGGGCCCCATCTCCACGGCCTCAAACTGCCAGAGGGACTCGGCCATGCCCAGCTCTTTGAGGTGGACGCCCAGGACGTTGAGCTGCCGGGCGGCGGCTGCCCCGCAGCCACCCGGATAGGCCAGGTAGACCGCTCTGCCCAGAAAGGGTGCAGCCGGCAGCCCGCCTTTGCCGATCACCGCCCGCACTCCCAGGCCCAGGATCTCATCGGTATAGCGATCCAGCCTGCCGCTGGTGGTCGGCCCGGCGGAGAGCACCCGTCCCTCCCGGATCAGCGGGCCGCAGTGGTAGAGCGCCGCCCCCTCCAGGGAGACGGGGCAGCCCTCCCGGCGCATGAGGGCATGGGCCTTGTCGCGAGCGGTGAAGACTGTGCCGCTCAAAAACACAATGTCACCGGCGGAGAGGGCCAGCACATCCTCGAGAGAGAGGGGCGCTCTGAGATGATGCTCCTTCACCGGATCACCTCTGTGGCGCTGCGATTGGCCCAGCACTGAAAGTTCACTGCCACGGGCAGAGATGCCGTGTGGCAATAGGCCCTCTCGATCTTCAGGCCGAGGGCCGTGGTGTCGCCTCCCAGGCCCATGGGGCCGATGCCCAGTCTGTTGATCCTCTGGAGGAGGGCCAGCTCCTCATTGTCCTCGGAAAAGCCGCTGCTATCTCCTGGCGCGCACCCGGTGGCGGCGGCGTTCATGTTGAGCAATGCCCTCTTGGCCAGGCGGGCGGCCAGGTCGAATGTCCCGCCCAGGCCGATTCCCAAAAATAGGGGTGGGCAGGCATTGGCAGCCCTTTCGGCAACGCTCTTTACAATGAACTCCAGGGGATCGTCGGCGGGATTGAGCATTCCCAGGAAGCTCATGTTCTCGGAGCCCGCCCCTTTGGGAAAGGCGGTGAGAGCCAGGCTGCATCCGTCCATATAATCGATGATCATGTCCGGCATGCCCGGCCCGGTGTTGTCTCCGCTGTTCTTCCTGGTCAAAGGATGGACGGCATTGGGGCGCAGCGGAATCCTCCGGGTGGCAGCCTGCACTCCTTCGGCCACCGCCTCGCCCAGGGGGAAGTTCAGCTTCAGCTCCCGGCCCATTCGCACATGAAATATGGGCAGTCCGGTGTCCTGGCAGAGGGGGATGAGCCCCTCTTCGGCAAGTCTCACATTGTCCAGCATGAATTGCAGGTGGTGCCTGGCGACCGGCCGGCTCTCCACCTCTATTGCCTGCTCTATTCTCTGCAGCACCCAGGCGGGAAGCGATGTCTCCGCTCTCTGGAGGGCGCTCATAGCTGCCTGCACGACCTCCCCTCTCTGCACCTCGCGGTCCGTCATACTCCTCTCTCCTCTGAGTCCATATTTTTCTGTGGTGAAGTTCTTTGGGTTTTGATCAACAATCTCATGCCTTGCCAGCCGGCTTTCCGGGGTCTATCTTTATCGGCCGGGACTGCTCCGGGAGCTTGAGGGAGGTGACGGCCCCAAGTGCCCTCTCCATGGCATCCTTGTGCAGGTCTCCGGAGGTGTGGATGCCTCCCGGCGTGCCCCGCACTGCCCGGCAGGGGTACTGCTGGCAGAACAGGCCGGTCATGGAGGGGGCCTCATCCACGGTCTTGCCGACGATCCCCTCTGCTGCATGCCAGGTGGCCCCGCAGGGCGAGCCGCGCAGGACTTTGACCCGGCTGATGCGGCCGTCCTTTGTCTCCACATCCAGCTCTGGCCTGCCGAGCTTTCTGGCGAATTCATCGACCACGGGAACGCCGCACTCCTCCAGGGTGCAGCAGATCTCATCCACTTCGATGTGAATGCCGTATCTGTCCGCGATCCTCTCCAGCTCGCCAATGGAGCCCGCCCGACCTATGCCCCCTGGAATTATGGCCGCCTTGACTCCCCGCTCTCCGGCCATGCGCACGATCTCAGGGGTGATGTCGGGGTGAAATGTGTAGAGGATGAGCAGGTCCGCCTGGAAGATTTTGGGATCGAGGTTCAGATCCTTAACAAACTCCTCCGGGTCCTCGATGAAGCCGGGCAGCACCTGGGGGACCTCCACAGACACAACCTGAAAGTCGGTATGTTTGGTGATGGTCTCGATAAGGCGCTCTCCGTACTTGCCTCGCTTGACAACTCCAACCAGCATACTGCATGGGATGGATGACGTGGTTAATAGAGATTTGCCGCGAACAAAATCACGGAGAAACGATCATGACTAACATTCTTCAACTGCATAACAACAGAGCCAATTTGGCCAGGCCGGTCCTTATGTCTTATATCGAAGCAGCTACGTTGATGGCAGCGAAATGAAAGCCACATCTCTAGCACGCACATCCATTCCGGCCTTTCTCATAGCCGGCACCCACAGCGGCGTGGGCAAGACCACCGTCACCCTGGGGCTTATGGCAGCGCTACGCGCCCGCGGCCTCTCTGTGCAGCCCTTCAAGGTGGGCCCGGACTTCATAGATCCCTCCCATCACAGCGCAGTATGCGGCCGGCCCTCTCGCAACCTGGATCCATTCATGATGGGCGAAGAGGGCGTACGCCGCTGTTTTGCCTCCGCGCTGCCCGGCGCAGATGTGGCGGTGGTGGAAGGGGTCATGGGCCTCTTTGACGGCATGGACGGGGGCGACATCTCCTCCACCGCCCAGGTGGCCAGGATCCTGGGCCTGCCGGTGCTGCTGGTCATCAATGTGCATGGCATGTCGCGCAGCGCCGCCGCCATCGAGAAGGGCTTTGCCGGATATGATGCGGGGCTACGCCTGGCCGGCACCATTCTCAACCGGGTGGGATCGGAGAGGCACCTTTCCATGCTCAAGGGCTGTCTATCTCTGCCCATCTATGCGGCTCTGCCCCGCGACAGGGAGATGGAGATGAAGAGCCGCCACCTGGGGCTGGTGATGGGCTTTGAAAAGCAGCATGACATTGGGGCTCTGGCTGCCTGGCTGGAGGGGCATTCGGCCATCGACGAGATGCTCAAGCTGGCCGGGCCTTGCGGCACGGCTGCGGGGCAAGAGAATGGAGTGGATCGAGAGGATCGGAGCGGCCCGGCAGAGAGTGCGGCCACCATCGGCGTCGCCTGCGATGAGGCTTTCTGCTTCTACTACCATGAGAACCTCTCCGAGCTGGAGAGGATGGGGGCGCGGCTGGTCTACTGGAGCCCCCTCAGGGATGCCTTGCCGGATGTGGACGGCCTTTACATCGGCGGAGGCTATCCGGAGCTTCATGCCGCAAAGCTGCAATCGGCACCTGCCCGAAGGCAGGTCCTGCGGGCATCGGAGGACGGCATGCCCATCTACGGAGAGTGCGGCGGCCTGATGTACCTGGGGCAGGCCCTGGAGGATGAGGCGAAGAGGTATGAGATGGTGGGGGCTCTACCCGGCACCACCGTCATGGGAAAACGCCTGGCGGCTTTAGGCTATGCCGAGGTCGGGGCCGTCCTGGACAGCCCCCTGGCGAAGATCGGCCGAAGCATTCGAGGCCATGAGTTTCACTACTCCCATTTCGACTGCGACAGGGACGCGCGCTTTGCCTTCCAATTGCGCCGGGGAAAGGGCATTCGCGATGGGCATGACGGCCTGGTCGAGCATAATACCCTGGGCGGCTATCTTCACGCCCATTTCTATTCCGTCTCTGTCGAGAGGTTCATAGGGAGATGTCTGGAATACAAAAGAGCATAATGGGCATAATGCGCCCCGATTTTTGCCGATCCTTTTTTCGAGGGCGATTTGGGACAGGGGGAATTGACAGTTGGGAGAATGGGGAGAGGATCTACTCCAGGTTTGGATTGCAGGTAATGAATAATATATTCGCGATGTGCTTAGCCAAAGTCCATTTCCTGATAAAAGGTGGCCAGTTCCTGTCAAGAGGTAATTTTATTCTGGTGCAGTTTTCAAAAAAGGGCGAGTCAATCGCAGAATATGGTTTTTGATCAGATTCTATTTAGAGGAAATACCTCCAATCCCATGACGCAGCTTATTCATTATAAAATATATAGATTCGTTCTGGAGAAAAGCTTAAATGCAGATCCGCTTTTATATACCCTTCATAAGCAAATGGAGTGTTAACTATGAGCAAAATGACAAGTGGAATTGTGCTCTTCTCTCTCCTGATGGCTCTCTCTTTAGGAGTTGCCTTCGCCGAGTCTGAAGTTGCCGCTACTGAGAACGTAACCGAGAACGCAACCGTAAATGCGACCGCCAACGTCACAATCAACGAGACTGCCAACGCGACAGCCAACGCCACCGAGACTGTGACTGCTGAGGCCGCCACTGAAGTCAAGGCTGAGTAAATTGGATTGTTCTCCGTCCTTGGGGCGGAAACAGGCAGGGTCTTCCCTGCCGGTCATTTTTCCATACAAAGAAATTTTTAGAAAGGCTTATATTTTTCTGATAACAGCATGGCATGAGGTATGAATATGAGATGCTTTAGTGCGATGATACTATTAGCCGTATTATTGACCTTTTCCGCAGGGCCGATGCAGGCCCAGGATGTCCTCAGCAGCAACAATAGCACCAATGCTACCAATGCTACTGAGGTCGTCGCCGCCCAGCCAATTGCGAATGCCACCGCCGAGCCTGCGGTAGAGGCTATAGCAGCCCTGGCCGTCACAGCCGAGCCTGCTGTAGAAGAGGCCGCACCCGTCGAGGAGGCTGCCGCCGTAGAGGATGCGGCTTCCGTCGAAGAGGTCGCGGCTGCCCCGGCTGAATCGAAATTCACGCAGCTCTCCGAATACGTCCCCTCGGGATATACCGTCCTGGGCAGCGCCGAAGCGCCCACAAATGTGGATGTCTCCCAGACAGCCAACACAGCCGCCACATTCACCCGTGACGCCGGCGAGGCATCCCCGGCCGTTAAGGTCCTCATCACCAGCGTCGGCACCGGTGACGACAAGTATGTTGAGGTGGCCAATAAGGCAGTAGGAGAATGGGATATAAGCGGATGGACGCTGGCTTCAGCCGGAAACAGCACATTCACCTTCCCCACCCTGACCCTGGATGAGGGAACGTCTGTGCGCGTGCACGAGGGCGAAGGTGCCGGCAGCGAGACCGACATCTATACCAACAGCAGCTCTCCCCTCTGGATCGATAACCTGGTCTCCCTCCAGGACGCGGAAGGCGATGTCATATCCACATACGACATCTCTGCCGCCCCGGCGGCCAGCGCCTGGGTTGATCCTCTGGCCAAACTGATTCAGTACTGAGCCGGATAGCCGCTGTCGCGATCACTGAAAGCGGCCAATACCTTTTTTTATTTTCTGTTTTTCGATTCATCCCACCTCGGCCCCCCTTCGGCCCCTGCAAAAGTGCAAAAGAGCAAAAGAGCTTTACTCTTTAAAACAATCCTAATTCCATGAGACTTCTTATGCTATCAGTTCTGGCCGTATTGCTCTGCATCCCGGCAGCGCCCGGCCAGACAGGCGACAGCCAGATGGACGCATCGGCTCTGCGAGATCTGGTGGTCAATTCATCGGCGGGGCTGCTGTCCTATGGCTTTTCCATGCAGATGGACCAGAGGATAGACATGGTAAACCAGAGCTCCGGCGAAGTGCAGACGGTTTATATGAACGCCTTGGGCCGCGGGGTGACCGATATGGCCGATCGCGCCATGAAATTGTCCCTGGCAGCTTTGAGCTACGGCGCCGAAGATGAAGAAAACGGCACGGCTATGGCCCTGGAAGAGTACATGATCAACGATACCATTTACATTAAGATGAATGGAGAATGGCAGACGATGCAGATGGCCGGCCTTGATCCCTGGTCCCGCCAGAGCACCCTGGAGAGGCAGATCGAGCTCTTCAACAACACCCCGCTCACCCTGATCGGCTCGGAGACCGTGGCCGGAATAGACTGCTACAAAGTGGCCGCCAGGGTCGATCTGGCCTCGGCAATGGGGATGGTCGCAGGCGAGATGAATTCCGTGGTGCCACTGGCCTCTCTCAACCTGTCCGGCCTGCTGGGCAACAACAGCCTGGAGATGTACTATTGGATAGCCAAAGACACCCACAATGTCCTCAAGACCGACATTGTGGAGGACCTGGTGATCAATCCGCAGTCCATGGGCCTCGCCGATGAGGCTGCCTCTCAGGAGATAAGGGTCAGCGGCCAGATCACCATGCAATTTGAAGGCTTCAATGAGAGCGTGAACATAATTCTTCCGGCGGAGGCTTTAGAGGCTCAGGGATCAGCTATTTCATACGAGCAGGAAGGTGCTGCAATGGACGATTCGGATTCTGCGTTGTATGATTCCGCGGGGAATGAATCTGCCGTGGAGGAGAACGGTACTGAGGATGCTGCTGCCTATGGCAGCGAGTTTGATAAAAACGCAATTTAAGATCGTAAAATCAAGGGCATGGGCGCGGTGCAGGCGCCCCGCTTCCATCCTTTTTGGCAAACGGTTCTCTGCTATTTCAATCAAACCCTTTCAATGCCCCAGATGGCCGCTCGACCCCCCTTCGATCGGCCCGGCATCCTCGTATCCCTGCCTCTGCCCGGTGCCCGCCAGGCGGGCCAGCTTCTCCGGGTAGAGCAGCAGGCGCAAAGCATTGAGGGCATGCTCTGCCGTCCGCCTCTCCGCCAGCCACGCCAGCGTCTTCTCATCTCCGGCCTCGTCCTCATGCACAAAGACCTCGATGATATGCCGGTTGGTCATCAGTTGGGCGGCGATCAGGCCGGTGGAGGCCTCGTGGGCGCACATCTTATCCTTATCAGCCGCGCCGGGCATTCCCAGGGCCATGACGATGTCGCATTTCTGCTCTTCGACAAGCTTCTTGGCGGCCACGGGCAGGTCCTTGATGCCGGGCACTGTGTAGCGGACGATCTCCACTGACGCCTCCTTCTTGATGGCGGAGATGGCGGCCCGGGCCATATCCACCCTGGCAAAGGTGGTGTCGGCGATGCCGATGCGTATCATATCTTCAGATTCACAAAAATAGATCATATGCCTGTCGCTCTGGGCCATAGCCGCATGCCAAAAAAGCTCCGCTAACATGGCTTTGACCGACAAACTTATTAATGGGGAATTATCGTGCTGGTGGTTTGTGGCCGGGGGCGGCTTTTCCTTACAATCTCCCTTCCTTTACCTTTTAGCCGCCTTTGGCCCATTCCTCCTTTCCATCCGGCAATGGGGATGAACAGGACGCTATTGCATATGCCAATTCTTAGCAGATTAATTTGTCGGGCGAGCCCTCTTGCATGCCTCCTGGACCTCTGCCGCCCTGACTATCACTTCGCCATAGCCCGTTGCCGATCTTCCCCAGGCCGCCGCCCTGGCTGATGGGTCGTCCTCCAGAACCGCCCGGTCCATCCACCAGGCGGCCTCCCAGCAACTGCCCTCCGCCTCCTCCCACAGAGCTGTGGCCTCTTCCGGGGGGGCACCCTCCGCTACTCCCAGAGCCTGAACCGTCTGCCACAGGGAAGAGGAGGCGTCCTTCTGAAGGGCGAATACCAGCGACTCCGGGCCCTGACCCAGGGTATAGTTGACATAGATCCCCGTCTGGCCGGGAGCCAGCGTTCCCCAGTAGGGCATGCCGGGATTGCCGGTGCAGATGGAGAGCCTGCCTTCCAGGGGCATGGCTATGGCCGAATAGAGGGTGGCCACGTCGGGACGGAAGCGGTTGATGGTGTTGGTGCTCCAGGGGTCGCCTCTGTGCCAGGCCCCCCCCGTCCCACCAGTCGGTGAGGGATAGGGTCTCTATCGCCCCGGAGCAGCTGAACTGCCCGGATCTCCTGGGTGGTGTTTGCCGAGAGGGCGCTGGCCCAGGCGGCGTCCCGCACGATGGCGATGTACTCTCCCGCCTGCTGGCCGTACTGATAGCCCATTTGATAGGGATCTCCCTGAAGGACGACGATGGGCATGATGCCGGGCGGGGGAACATAGGATTTCGAGGATGGGGTCAGGGAATTTTCGTCGGATGCTTGATCTGCGGCTGAGGATAGGCTGAGGCAGAGTAGGGCGAGGCATAACCAGATTGCTGGATCGCGGCAAATCGGTCTGAACATGCTTAACAGTATTGCCATTTACTGAATAAATTTTTTTAAAGCCTCAGCCGCAGTACCTGCACCCCGGCACAGTCTCCCCGTTGCCCAGGTACAGAACCTGGCTTCGGCTGCCATAGCGGAAGACTGTGACCCCCTTGCATCCCATCTCGTAGGCCAGGTTGAAGACCTCCAGGACATGTTCTGGAGTTGCCTTCTCCGGCAGGTTGACGGTCTTGGATACGGCATTGTCCGTATATTTTTGGAATGCTGCCTGGATGCGGACGTGCTGGGCGGGCGAAATCTCCAGGGCAGTGACAAACAGCTCTTTGATGTCCTGCGGGACAGCGGCAATGCTGGCAGCCGTGCCCTTTTTGGCCAGCTCGGCCATGAGCGCCGGGCTGAAGATGCCGCGGGCCCGGGCCGTCTGCTGGAAGAGGGGCGAGACCTCCGGCAGGACCATGCCGCCCAGGGCCTGGCGCGTGTAAGCCAGGGCAAAGAGCGGCTCGATGCCGCTCGATGTCCCGGCGATGATGCTGATGGTCCCTGTGGGAGCCACGGTGGTCACTGTCGCGTTTCTCATGGCCGGCCAGCTTGCCAGTCGCGACTCTTCCAGCAGGGGAAAGGAGCCGCGCTCCTCGGCGAGCCGGGCCGACATCTGCCGGGCCCTCTCGGAAATGAATCCCATGACCTCCTCCGCCAGCCGGGCCGCGTCCTCCGAATTGTAGGACAGGCCCATCCGGATGAGCATATCGGCAAAGCCCATCACCCCCAGGCCAATCTTGCGCGACCGGAGCGTCACATCTTCGATCCTGGGCAGAGGATAGTGGTTCACATCGATGGCGTCATCCAAAAAGCGTACAGACAGGTCGACCAGTTCGCCCAGGTGCTGCCAGTCCAGCTCTCCTCGCTCTGCAAGTTTAGAGAGGTTGATGGAGCCCAGGTTGCAGGACTCGTAGGGCAGCAGCGGCTGCTCGCCGCAGGGATTGGTGGCCTCGATCTCCCCCGGGATGGGGTGCGCCGCATTGATCCGGTCGATGAATATCATCCCCGGATCGCCGCCCTGCCAGGAGCAGTCTGCGATTTGGCTCATGATCTGTGCAGCATCGATTCGCCCTTGAGATCGGCCTGTGCGGGGATTGATCAGGTCGACCTCTCCTCCTTGCCGGGCGGCGCTCATGAAACCATCCGTCGCCGCCACGGAGATGTTGAAGTTCTCCAAAGACCCCGGCCTCTCTTTGGCATGGATGAACTCCAATATGTCGGGATGATCGACCCGCAAGACCGCCATGTTCGCCCCCCGCCGCCGGCCTCCCTGCTTGATCACATCGGTCGCGGCATCGAATATGCGCATGAATGAGACCGGCCCGGAGGCCACGCCACCCGTGGAGCGCACCGCGTCGCCCCTGGGGCGCAGCCGGGAGAAGGAGAAGCCCGTCCCTCCTCCGCTCTGGTGGATGAGGGCCATGCTCTTGAGGGCCTCGAAGATGTCGGGCAGGGAATCCTCGACGGGCAGCACAAAGCAGGCGGAGAGCTGGCCCCGCGGCAGGCCGGCGTTCATGAGGGTGGGCGAGTTGGGCAAAAACTCCAAATCCCTCATCGTTCGCAAAAATTCCCGGCGATAAAATTGATAGTCTCCTCCGTATCTCTTTTCAGCTAGGGCCACGTGGCCGGCCACCCGAAAAAGCATCTCCTCCGGCGTCTCGACCACCAGGCCGCTTTCGTCGCGACGCAAGTATCTCTTCCTCAAGACCTGCATGGCATTGGCGGAGAGAGGCCGGCGGGGCTTCTCAGAGGCAATGGCGGCTCCTCTCTGCCGGGTCTGCCAGAAATCGCCCTCTGATTTCCGGGCGTCATCCTCTTTCTCCAAAGCGGTCATCGAGGCCTCCCTATACGATCATCATACGGAATCGATATAAACATACATGCTAAAAGTCATCCCAATCGCTTTGAAGAGGTTCACTGAAATGAAAATCGCCATATCCGGAAAAGGAGGAGTGGGCAAGACCACCCTGGCCGGCACCCTGGCCCGGCTCTTCGCTCGCGACGGCTACAACGTCCTGGCCATCGACGCCGACCCCAGCATGAACCTGGGCTCCGCCCTGGGCATACCCCAACTGCCCAAGCCAGTCACCGAACACAAAGACCTGGTGGAGGAGAGGGCGGGAATGCCGGGCGGCATGTTCAAGATGAACCCCAAGGTGGACGACGTGGTATCCATGTGCGGCTGCACCGGCCCGGACAATGTGAAGCTGGTGGTCATGGGCACCATCGACTCCGGCGGCTC